>JAKBKR010000034.1 GCA_021832495.1 bacterium
GGCCATGGCGGAGATGAAGCTCATGGCGGAAGTGATCTTACGGTCGATTTGCCGCCCGCGCGATTTCGCCCGGGAGGCCGGGGCGGAGCGAAGACCCACGTATCCACCCACGGGTATGATCACGGCCGCAATGGCCGCGAAAACGAGGACTATAGATCCGATGCCCAGCACGAAAAGCCCGAGGACGGCCAGCACCGCGGCGATGGCGATCCCGACCCCGACCAAGACCCACGTCATGAACATGACATAGGCCATGTACTCCTTGCCCCCGATCCGCATGTGGGCCTTGAGCAGGTCCTCCTCGAGCGTGGGATCGACTGCACCCTCGGCCTCGTACTTCGAACGGAAATGTCGCCAAGCAGTGGACTGGAGCGGTGTGAGACCCGAATACGTGGGGCGGGAGCCCTTGCCGATCCGGACCACGCGGGCCCGGCCCGGCAGCGGCCCTTCTTCGGAGATCATCCCTTGCGCGCACATGGAAGAACTATCCCGTCACCTCGGGTTCCGGCGCTTTGTAGCCGATCCGCTCCATGACGGCGGCCGGGTCACGGTAATAGCCGGTGATTAGCTTCCAGATGTCGCGATGGTCCGTGATATTGTGTTGGGCCATGTACTTGACCACGGCGACCCGGCGGTCGAACTCTGCGTCGATCCCTTCGTGGGTCAAGTTCTTGAACTCCATGATCGTATCGAGCATGAACGAATGGCCCTTGTAGGCGAACTTGTCGCCCGCCGGTTCCCACTCGTAGACCGTGTTGGTGATGAGCTCATTGGTCTCGGGCTCGAAACCCACGATCTCGAGGATTTGCTTGACCCGTCGGACCGATTGGTCTCCTGCCCGCACCTGGGCTTGGATGATCACGATCCGTAGCGCGGAGAGGAGGATGCGCGGGGTGTTGATGGGAGGGTTCTCAAGCCGGTTCACCATGCTCTTCACGCTGTCCGCATGCATGGTGGAATACGTCGTGTGGCCCGTGGCCATGGCTTGGAACATCGTGTAGGTCTCCTTCCCTCGCACCTCCCCCACGATGATGTAGTTCGGGCGTTGCCGCAGTGCCGCCCGGACGAGATCGAACATATCCACCTCGCCTGCCGCCTTGCCATCCGGGCCCCTGTCCCCGGTTCCGGACCGGGTCGCTCCCGGGATCCAGTTCTCGTGCGGGAGATTGACCTCCCGGGTATCCTCAAGGGAAACGATCTTCGCCGTGGGGGGGATGAAGAGGGCGATGGCATTCAGCGTGGAGGTCTTCCCGGCCGCGGGTCCGCCGCAGATGATCAGCGATTCGCCGTTCTCGGCCGCGAGCCAGAGGTAGGCGACCATCTCGGGACTGGCTGTGCCCGCCTTGATGAGCTCGACGGGTGTCCATGGCTTCTCCTTGAACCTCCGAATGGTGAAGGTGCCTCCCCGGGTCGTCACTTCGCGGGAGTACGTCGCCTGGATACGGTGCCCTTCGGGTGTCGTTCCGTCGAGGATCGGGGACGAGACGGACACCTGCTTCGAGCAACGCTGTCCGAGCATGACGATGAAACCGTTCAGGACATCCTCGTCCTCGATGATGATGTTAGTTCGTAGCGACTCATACTTTTGGTGGAAGATGTATATCGGCACCCCGACGCCATCGCAGGAGATGTCCTCGACCCCCAGGTCGTTGACCAGTACGTCGACAGGCCCGTAGCCTACAAAGTCCCGAAGGATGTAATAGCTCAAGCGCTCGAGGGATAGGGAAGAGAGGTTGATCGCCCGGCTCTTCACGTAGGACTCCACGCTGCCCCGGAGGTAGGCGCGCTTATCGGCCATCTTGCTGATCCCCCCCTCGGCCCCGAGGATCCGATTCAAAGACTCCTTGATCTCGGCCAGGAGGTCGCGTTCCCTCCGGTTGAGTTGCGGTTCGATGATCTCGTAGAGGAATTCCTTTTTGCGATCATCGAACGTCACCCGGGCATAGGAGAACGGGGGCTGGACCTGTATGAAGTCGACCTCTTTGATCATCGGGTCGGTGATGGCGGGGATAATAGTCACCAAGGTCTGAGAGGCATCCGGGGAAACGGTCTCGTTCGCAACGGGAGTCGGGGTGACCGTCACGGGTCGCGCCCGCTTCACTGGCACGGCGATCCTGTGATGGCTTCCTGCTTCTGCTGACATCTTCTCCTATTTCCGCTCCCGTTCAGGTGGTCTGCCCCAGACTCACCGTAAAATCAGCCACCGAGAGTATAAAATGACTGACAGAGGCGAAACGGACGTGAACGAGCGTTAGGCTCCCGGACGGGCCCGGGATGCAATCGAGGGACGGGTTGGGGTATACGTTGAGGTTGGCCGAGGTCGGATACCCCGTGCTGTTGAGGTAGTTGAACTGGTTGTTCCAATAAGTGGACCATGCACATCCATACTCCGTGGTGAAATTATCGTAGACATACGTTCCGACGAACCCTGGGTACTGCTGGCTGGCTACGAAGGTCGTGTAGACCGCCGTGCTCGGCAGGTTCAGCACCGAGTTGTTGCCGTACAAGGCGAACAACGTGATGTAGAGGGTCGATACACCACCGCTAGAATTTGCTACCACGCTAGGTGCGAACACCATGTTCTGCTGGGATGCGCTCGACTGCGCCTGGATGACGCCCCCGTCCTGAAGGTCGAATGTCATCGGCACGTAGTAGCGGTTCGGAAGCGAGATGGCTAGTTCCCCCACCGAGGTGATGTTCTGATAGTATGCCTGCCCGGTAGCGGAGTCCAACCGGAACGAGATGTTCGTGAACAGTTGCCTGTTCTCCGTGAACGAGACGATCCCTTGGGTCGGCTGGGCAAAGACAGGCACGCCCGCCGACTGTAATGTCACGGGGTTCGCCGCCTCGTAGCCCGACTGGGCTGTCAGATAAGAGGAGCTCATCTGGTTCTGGATACTCCCGAACTGGCTTTCGACCTGCGCCGCCAGGGCCTCTTCGTTATCCTGCATCCAAAGTGGCATGTAGTCCGAAAGAAAAATGCCGAAGATGGCCAAGAACACTAGGAGTGCAAGCAAGGTCCCGACAACCGCCGCCACTCCCCTGCGCTGAGCGTGGAGGCGCCTTCGGGCTAACCAACGACGGTGAGAACCGCGGCCCATCCTATCTCCATGGTGAGAAAGCCCCACCACACTATTAAGCCTTCCCCGCCTGTCTGGAAGGTACGAGCGCTCCTATGGAAAACGAGCCCCTTTGCCCCATCGAGTATCGCTACGGACGCAGTGCGACCCGGGACCTCTTTTCCCGCGAGGCCTTCTTGGGTCGATGTCTCGCCGTTGAAGCCGCCCTGGCCCGGTCTTTGGCCGAAGAACACCTTATCCCCCCTGCGGGGGCTCGGGCGATCGCCCGCGCGGTTTCCGAAGGACGGGTGAAACTTGCCCGAGTCGCTGCCCTCGAGGAGGAAACGCGTCATGATGTCATGGCCATTGTGAAGGCTCTTTCGGAGGTTTCCGGCCCGGGGGCTCCTTACGTGCACATGGGTGCGACCTCGAACGACGTGCTGGATACCGCTCGGGGCCTTGAAATGCGGGAGGCGGCGGATGTGCTCTCCGCCTCGCTCGAATCCCTCATCCAAGCGCTGGAGCGCCAGGCCATCGAGCACCGTGGCACGCTCATGGTCGGACGGACCCATGGCCAACAGGCCGTGCCGACAACGTTCGGCTACAAGCTCGTGAACTTTCTCCTCGAGTTCGACCGTCACGCCGAACGTCTTCGCCAGTTGACCCCGCGCTTATCCGTCGGGAAGATGTCCGGAGCGGTGGGAACCGGGGCCGGTTTCGGACCCAAGGCGGCCCGGATCGAGTCCCGGACTCTCGGGTACCTTGGGCTCGGGGTCGAGGAGGCCCCGACCCAGATCACCGGCCGGGACCGGCTCGCGGAGTTCGTGGTATGGATGGCCCTGGTCGGGAGCACGCTCGACCGACTGGCGACCGAGGTACGGAACCTCCAGCGGAGTGAGATTGGGGAGTTGATGGAACCGTTCGATGAGGCGAAACAGGTCGGTTCCTCCACGATGGCCCAGAAACGAAACCCCATCAACTCTGAGAACGTCTCATCGCTCGCCCGGCTCCTCCGGGCCTTTCCCCAGACCGCCCTCGAGAACATGGTCTCTTGGCATGAGCGCGACCTCGCCAATTCGGCGAACGAGCGGTTCCTCTTTTCCCATGGGGTGATCCTGCTCGACGAGATGCTTGGGCGGATGACCCGTGTGGTCGCCGGCTGGCACGTGAACCGGGACCGGATGCGTGAGAACCTCGAGTCCAGCGGTGGATCCGTCATGTCCGAGCACGTCATGCTCGAGCTCACTCGGCGGGGAATTCCCCGGCAGGAAGCTCACGAGCTCCTGCGGACGCTCACCCGAGACCTCCGCCCGGAAGAAGGGGATACGCTGGCGGTTCGAGCGTCCCGAAGCCCCGAGGTCCTCCGATGGGTAAAGAGGTCCGAGGTTCCCGGCCTCTTCGATCCAAGGCAATATGCAAAGGCCGCCGAGCAAAAGGCGACCCGGATCCTCAATTCCCGCCGAAGACGCCCTCTTCCCTGAATCCGGTGCTGCCAATGCCCGAGGGTCCGGGGTGGGATGCGGTCGTGACCGTCCCGGGGCTTTCCCGAGATAAAGCGGAGATGGCCTATCGGGCATTGCTACCCGAAATGGGGGATGTGGCCGGCAAGAGCGTGGTGTCGCTCGAAAGGGAAGGGGAGGAGCTCCGGCTCCATGTCCACGCGGATTCCATCCCGGCGCTCCGAGCCGCTCTCAATGCGTATCTACGGTGGCTCATCATGGTAGACCGGGTGGAGGAGATCGCCTCGCGCTCGGGCCATCCTGCGTGACAAGAGACTGCGCAGGGGCGTTCGGGTCCCGGCGCCAACCTTGGTAAGGATATGTAGGGCCGGTGTCTCGCCGGCGGGGAATGGTCGTTATCGGCATCACCGGGGCATCCGGATACATCGGGGGCCGCCTCGTCCAACGCTACCTGAAGGCATCGGCCTCCCTACGACTGGTCGATGACCATAGTGGGCCGGTCGACGTATCTTCGCCCGGTACCGAGGTGCTCGATGCCGATTTTGCCTCCCCGGAATCCCTCCGCCACTTGTCGGACAGTGATGTCGTTCTGCACTTGGCCGCCCGCTCCGGGGTCGTAGTCTGCCAGAAGGACCCTGAGGGGACCCGAAAGGTGAACGTCGAGGGCACCCGTCGGTTGGCCGTCTCCTGCCGGGAACGAGGCATCCCCATCGCGTTCGCTTCCAGCTTCTCCGTGGTGGGGATCCCCTTCCGGCTCCCCATCACCGAGCAGACCCCGGCCCGGCCCACGCACGAATACTCGCACCAAAAGGCGGCGGGGGAGGAGGTCATCCGGGCATTACCAGGGGAAGGTCGTCCTCCGGGCGCTGTCCTCCGGATGAGCAACCTCTATGGCAGCTACCGCTCGCAAGGGAAGCTGGTCGCCAAAGGCAATGTACTCAATCTCTACGCAGCCCAGGCCCGGGCGGGAGGATCCCTCGAAGTGTACGCCCCAGGCACACAGCGACGGGATTACGTCCACCTCGAGGATGTCTGCTCTCACTGGGAGGCATCGGCCCGGTACCTCCTCTCCGCCCGATCCGACGGGGTACCGACCTTCTGTGTTGCGAGCGGTGAGAGCGCAACCGTGCTCGAACTGGCCCAACGCGTGGCGGATACCTGGCGAGCGTTGCACCCGGACCGTCCTCAGCTCCCGGTGGAGGTCGTGGAGAACCCGCGCCGGGACGTGGAGATACTGCATCCCGAGTTCGAGGTTGACCCTTCTTGGACCAGATCGCAACTCGGGGTCCGGTGTGAGATGAACCTCGACCGGGGCATCCGCAGGGTCCTTGAAGAGGTCTTGGCCTGAAGACCAGACGTTCGAGAACCGAATTCAGGCTCCACGAACGGCGATGGCAAATAATGCCCTGCCTGTCCAGAGGCGCTCCACCTTGGGGTGATAGTCCGTCCATCCCGGGGGACTCAAGGCGGCTCGGAGGGATCGGTCGAGCTCTTCAATATTACCACCGAGGGGGCCAGCCTGCGCCCGGGCGGCGACTCCTTGGACAGCGATGGCGATCCGGCCCCCGGGTCGGAGCACGCGGTGGACTTCCGACAGCACCTGGGGAAAGGGAGACCAGAGTTGCACGTTGTTGGCGGTATAGACGATATCAAAGGATGTGTCCGCGTACGGAAGATGGGCCGAGTCCCCCACGGAAAGCACCATTCGACCTTGACGAAGGCTCTTCTCGTTGCGACGTTCCGCCTGAGAGCGCATCGTTTCGGAGGGATCGACCCCGGAGAGCGAACCTCGGGGAAGCTTTGCCGCCATCATCTCGAGGGCGACCCCTGGACCGTAGCCGATCTCGAGAACACGCTCGTCCCCCCGCAAGGTGAGCTCCGCGACCAGTCGTTCGTTGATGGAGCGGTTCGCCCACGTGAGGATCCATCCCACCAACCGGCCCGGCGTACCATGCGGGTGCTCGAACTGGTCCAGCACGCCCATGGGGTCTCGACCTAGCAGGGGGGACGCGGTCCCGCCGCCTCGAGTACGCGGTAGCCGCTCTTTCGACCTAGGACTTGAACTTTATCCCATTCGGCTTCGAGCACTTGCTGATAGTAGCGGATGCCTTGCGAACCCTTCCCGACCAAGAGCAAACGTCCGCCCGGAGCCAAGTGCCCCGGGGCTTCCCTCAGGATCTGAAGCACCACCTCACGGCCAGCGTGATATGGTGGATTGGTGGCTATGAGGTCGAATCGTTCTCCTTGGACGGGCCCGTAGAGGCTCCCGGCCCGGAGATCCACATTGGTGACCTTCGCTTCCCGGACGTTCTGGCGAGCCATGGCCAGTGCCCGCCGGTTGACATCGACCATGACGACCGAACCCTGCGGAAGCTGTAAGGCGGCAGCGATCCCGATGGGTCCCCAACCACATCCTAGGTCGAGCACCCGTTCCTTGCCGGAAAGGACCATGTTCTCTACGAGGAGTGCCGTGCCCGGGTCGAGGCCTTCGGAAGCGAAGACCCCAGCTCCGGTCCGGAACCGGTGTATTCTACCGAGGAAAAGGAGCCGAATCTCCCGAAGGGTAGGGCGCGAAGTGGGCTCTTCCGTGAAGTAATGCTCCTCTGTCACGAGCGCTTCCGACCGAAGAGCCCACCCCGCCAGGCGCTCTCTCCGGTCGACGGCCCAGAGGAGAACAATCCCTTGACCCCTTCCTTCTGGGAATCCGAGAGGCTCTCGGGCAGATGGACATGGACCCGGACCAGATAGTCGCCGCGGGCGCCTCCCCCCGGCGGAGGAAGTCCTTCCCCCCGCAAGCGGAGTGTCGCCTCGGGTTGAGTTCCCGGAGGAACCGTGAGGAGTGCCGTGCCGCCTAAGGTCGGGATCTTTACTTTGTCCCCGAGGAGGGCCTGAGCCAGTTCGATCGTGATCTCGGTCCAGATAGTGCGTCCCTCCCGATGGAACCGTGGGTCACGTCGAATGTCCACCCGGACGAACAGGTCTCCCGACCGGCCATCCCGGCCCCGCTCTCCCTCTCCGGCCAGCCGAAGCACCGTGCCGTCATCGAGGCCGGGGGGTATCCGCAGGTTGAGCACCCGTCGTCTTCGGATCTCTCCGCTGCCTCCGCAGTCCACGCACTTCTTCAGGATGCGCTTGCCTGTTCCCCCACATGTGGAGCACTCCGTGATGGAGATCATGCGGGTGTACCCACGCTCAACCGCGCGATGCACCTGCCCCGTGCCGTGGCAGTCCGGGCAGGTCTCGACCTTGGTGCCCTTTTCTGCGCCTGTACCGTTGCAGCGGGGACAGGCCTCCCTACGCACCAGTTCGATCTCCTTGTTCGTGCCGCTCACGAGGTCCTGCAGGCTCACGGACAAGGTGGCCTCGAGATCGCGAGCCCGTTGGGGAGACCTCGCCCCATAACTGCCACCCAGAAGATCGAAGATCGAGGAAGCCCCTTGTCGTCCGAAGAACTGGGCGAACATGTCCTGTCCTAGGATGTCCTGGAGGTCGCCAGTATGATGGAAATTCTGCCATGTGAAGCCACCGGGGCCGAAGTCGCTCTGCACCCCTTCGAAACCCACGGCATCGTAGCGCTGGCGTTTTTCAGGGTCGATCAACACCTCGTACGCCTCCGAGATCTCCTTGAACTTCTCTTCCGCCGCCTTGGGATTGTCCTTGTTCAGGTCAGGGTGATGCTGGCGCGCCAGCTTTCGGTAGGCCGATTTGATCTCGTCCTCGGATGCGTTCCGGGGGACCCCCAGCACCTCGTAGTAGTCTCGCTTAGCCATTGGCGCCTCCCTGGCTTGGACGGTCAGGCCTTGCGTGTGGGTGGCTCGGCCGACTTCTTCAACTCCCGACGGAGCACCTTGCCCACGAGCGTCTTCGGGAGAGAATCCACGAACTCGACCGTGCGGGGCGCCTTGAAATGCGCAATCCGGGAGCGCACGAAGTGGATGATGTCGGCTTCCTGGGGCTTCGTGCCGGGTTTCGGGACCACGAACGCCTTGACCACTTCTCCAAGGTTGGCATCTGGAATCCCGATGGCTGCGGCTTCCAACACGTCCGGATGCTCATAGAGCACCTCTTCGACCTCCCGCGGATAGACGTTGAACCCGCCAACGAGCACGATGTCCTTCTTCCGGTCGACGATGAAGACGAAACCATCCTTGTCGACCCGGGCAATGTCACCGGTGTAGAGCCATCCGTCCTTGAGCACCATGGCCGTCTCCCCCGGCTGGTTCCAATACCCTTTCATGACCTGCGGACCCCGGACAACCAATTCTCCCGTATCTTCGACCCCAAGTTCCTTAGCGGGGTCCTCGAGGGACACGATCTTCATGTCGGTGCTAGGGACCGGGAGCCCGATCGCCCCGATCTTCCGGTTTCCGACAAGAGGGTTCGCATGGGTTACGGGCGATGCCTCCGAAAGGCCATAACCCTCGATCAGCCTTCCCCCTGTCAGCTGCTCGAACTTCTTCGTGATCTCCACAGTGAGAGGGGCTGAACCGCTGAGGCAGGCGCGGATGCTTTTCAGATTGATGTTCTTCGCCCGGGGATCGTTGTTGATGGCGTTGTACAGGGCAGGAACCGCTGGAAACTGAGTGGGCTGGAAACGATCGATCAACGGTAGAACCGTGTCGGGACTGGGTTTCTCGGGGTTCACGATTAAGGTGCCCCCGAAGAAGAGCGGGTAGTTCAACGCCACCGTCATCCCATACACATGGAAGAATGGGATCACAGCAAGGACCCGTTCATCGCCTTCCCGCGATTGTACGTCCCAAGACCGGAGTTGGAGCGCATTGGCCACAAGGTTACGGTGTGTGAGCATGGCGGCCTTGGGCCGACCGGTCGTCCCTCCCGTATACTGGAAGACCGCCACGTCGTCCTCGGGTTCGATGGTGACCGGTTTGATCGGCGAGGCCGGGTGAAGCATTTCGGGAAAGGGTAGGAAGTCGTAAGCTGTGGGAAGGCTGGGATCGAGCCCCTTCTTGCGGAGCGCGCCTTCGAGGAAGAACTTGCCGACGATGTATGGGGCCACCTCGGTAAAGCGACCTACGATGACGGTCAACCTCCGGTCCTTCACACGGGACCAGACCTCTTCTAGGTTGTGGGAAAGCAGGTCGATGGTGACGATCCCCTTGGCACCGGAATCCTTGATGGGGAAGACGAGGTCATCCCCAACATAGAGGGGGCTGATCTGGACCACGGTGAGGCCGCAACGGAGGGCCCCATAGTAGGCGATGACGTACTGGGGGCAGTTCGGAAGGTAGAGCGCCAGCCTGTCCCCCTTTCGAAATCCCCGGGCGGCCAGGTTTCGGGAGAACGCCACAATGTCCTTCCAGAGCGCCCGGTAGGTCCAGGTCTTCGATACCTTCGGAGTGAGGGCGAAGATGAGCGCAGGGGTGCTCGGGTATTTTGCCACCGAGCGGCGGAGCATGCCATGTACGCTCTCCTGAGGTATCTCCACGTCCTTGGGTACACCTTTCGGGTACGACGCCTGCCAAAGTGATCGGTCCATGGGTTCTACGATGCCTCCCCAGTCCTAAGCACGGAAGAATATACGTTCAATAGTCCGCGCAGATGGTTCTGGGGCCGGAAGTGCGCCTCGTAATGTTGCCGCCCCGCCCGTCCCCATTCGGCGAGTTTTGTCGGTTGCTGCAAAACCTCCAGGATGGCTTGGCTCCACGCCTCCACATTTGCCGGAGGGAGCAAAAGACCCGTCTCCTCGTTAAGGACAAGGTCTGGGATGCCACCGTTCCGGCTTCCCAGTACCGGCTTGCAACGGGCCATGGCCTCCATGCTCACGAGGGGGAAGTTCTCGTAGGCGATCGAAGGGACCGCGAGTATGTGGACCCGGCTGAAGAACTCCTCCTTGGCGGCGCCTTCGATCCATCCCGGGAACTCGACCGCCCCCTCGAGATGCAGCTCCTCCGCCCTCCGCTTGAGAGCGTTCTCGTACGGGCCACGACCCGCAATGACGAGTCTCGCCTTCGGCATCTCCCGTTGGACCCTCACGAACGCTTCGAGTACGGTCTGTACTCCCTTGTGGAAGTGCAATCGGGTCAATACCCCGACGACGGGCGTCCCCTTCGGCTCCGCGTCCGATAGAGGCGGTAGCACTTCTGGCTCCCGGATGAAAGACGGCAGCCTCCGGGCAGGACGGAAGCCGAACCGGTCGAGCAAGGCGGTCGTCGAGAGGCTGGGTGCCAAGAACGTCCGAATGTGCGGCTGCACATCGTGCATGAAGCGGTTGATCTGGTGGATGCGATAGGGGAGGCTCCTTCCTACATTGCAACCGGTGAACTGGCATCTTGGCAGGATCCCCCCTTCGCAACTCGCCCCGTTCGGTAGGGTTAAGGTGGAGAGAGGACAGAAGAGCTTCGCATCATGGGCGGTCATGACCACCGGGAATCGGGTACCTTGGATAAAGTCGGAGACCGGCGTGAACATGTTGTCGAAGTGGTGCAAATGGATGAGATCGGGCTGGAATTCCTCAGCAACTCGTTTCAAATGGTCGAGGATCTGTGGCTCCCCCATGACGTCCTCGAAGAGCCGGCGCATTCCTAGCGGTCGTAGGGGGTACACCTCCTCCCACGGTGGCGGAGCGTACTGAATGAGGTCCTTCACATTGCTTATCGTGAAGGTCTTTTGC
>JAKBKR010000035.1 GCA_021832495.1 bacterium
CAAGCCTGGTCAAAGGCGCCAGATTCAGGGTCTGGTCCCGTAGGGGTTCGTGGGTTCAAATCCCTCTCCCCGCACCCCTCCCTCATCTACACGAAGGCACGGGGCGCACGTGATACCGGCCAAAAAGGAGTCCGACTCGGGTTGGGTCGGGGCTCTCCACTCAAGTTCGAGAATCCCAGGCGAGTGTTCCCGGGGCGGCTATGGGGCTCACCGGACCGCCCTAGCGCAAGCCTTCCTGCATCAAAGCGAGGGCCCGCCAGTGCCCCTCGGGGCAAGGTGGTTGGGCGGAGACGAGGCGCGGAAAGATGGCAAGCGTGTTGGCCCGGGCGGGTCCCTGAAGGACCCTCTGGAGAATTCTTCTGGCATTTGGGGCTTGGGTACGGTAACGCGCCCGCCTCCGAGGGGCGGGGGGCGCGCGAGTAGGATAAGAGATGGCCCAACAATCAAGGGTACTTCCGTTGAGGATTGGAGGTCCGGCGTGGTCGCACGGGACGGTGTCAATCGAGTCCTCACTCTACCAGCTCTGAGCGAACCCCGCGCAGGAGAGCTTTGCAGGTATTCGCGGGGTCCCTCCGCATTTTCTGCCCTGCCTAAGTCGAAAACGGCCGCTCTGCATGCCCAATTTAACACCCCGACACACTCTTGAACCGGGGCCCTGTCGCCCCATTCGGGTATACTTCGTGAAAACCCCCCAGCAATGGATTCTGGCCCGAAATCCAGCAGAGGTAGGAAGATGAGCCTCAGAATAGCTTGGCTAAATCAGCTCGACTGGCAGAATCCCTTCGCTGGAGGGGCGGAGCGGACCATACGAGAAGTTGGTCGCAGGCTTGCTGACCGCGGGCATTCCATCACGCTCTACGCTGAGAGGTTTCACGGCTCCACCGAGATCGAGGTCTTGGAAGGAGTCAAGATTGTGCGACCTGCCGCGCGAGGGATGCTTCACCTATGGGCTCTTACGAACTCCAAGTCATTCATAGGCAAGTTTGATGTTGTGATCACGGATTTTTCGAAACCGATAGCATGGTTGCTTAGTCCAAAGTCATCCCTCCCTGTTGTTCAATTCGTGCGCCACATAAACGGGAAACTCCTAATGACGGAAGCGCCGTCAATTTTCGGTCCACCCGTTTGGCTCTCGGAACGGTTTTCTTTGAAATGGTTCCACAAGTCCAGCCCGGTGATCACGGAGTCGGAATCCACGATCAACGCCCTCACCCAGATCGGAGTCGAGCGACAGCGCATTCGGAAGATTCTACCAGGCGTCGATCATTCAGTCTACTTTCCGGTCCGCGACTGTCAGAGTGCGACCCCCGTCATCGTCTACGTTGGTCGCCTTAAGAAGTACAAGAGGGTCGACCTAGCAATCCTTGCATTTCGCGAAGTTCTCCAAAGATTCCCCCGCGCCCGCTTTGTCATTATCGGCAACGGGGATGACACTCCTCGGTTGAGACAGGTTGCCACTGGGGCTGGGGTGGCCGGATCGATCGATTTTCGGGGGTTCCTTCCAACCGCCGAGGTTGTTGCATGGTTCCGGAAGGCGTGGGTAAATGTCCAACCATCATCGGCAGAAGGTTGGGGTTTGTCCATCACTGAGGCAGCTGCGTGTGGCGTTCCAACGGTTGCCTTCAACACGAGTTGCCTTCCGGAAAGTGTCGGCCCTTCGTCGAGGAAGTACTTGGCAAAGGATGGGTGCATCGCCGATCTAGCCGAGTCGCTCTGCAATGCGATAGCAGATGCGACGCCGTCGAATAGAACCTCGTTCGAATCGCTGATTGACTACGCTCGGAGTTTTGACTGGAATGTGACTGCACTTCGTATGGAATCGATTCTATCCAGCGTCGTGTCTGGGGAATCTGGTCTCGCTACCGACCCTACCCCAGTTGACGAGCCCCGACCCCACCCGACTGAGGGGCAACCTTTGGTATCGGTTGTGCTACCCACGTACAATGAGCGGGAATGCCTAACTCTCCTTCACTCTGAGCTGCAGACCACAGTCGCCGGGCTCTCTGGAGAAATCGTGCTAGTTGACGACAATTCCCCTGATGGCACTGCTGCCTGGGCTCGGGGGGCATCGGGCCCGATTCCATACCGCGTTCTCGAACGGAGTGGCGAGCGAGGTCTTGCGAGTGCGGTGTTGGCAGGAATTCGCATCGCCCGTGGCGAAATCGTTGTCGTCATGGATGCTGATGGTAGTCATGATCCTGCCACCATCCCGGCCATGGTCAGCATCATTCAGGGGGGCCAGGCACAATTTGTAATGGGCAGCCGATGGGTTCACGGTGGGGGAGCGGTGGGACTGGGTGGGTTTCGCCGCTTGGTTTCCCTTGGTGCGACGATTTTGGCACGGCCTGTGATACGGACAACTGACCCAATGAGTGGCTACTTCGCATTCCGACGGAGTCTCCTCAATCAGCACCAGCTCAATCCTCGTGGCTTCAAAATCGCCCTGGAAATACTCGTCCGGTGTAGGCCAGCAGCGATAGCGGAGGTCCCCATTAGGTTCCGTGCCAGATATGCAGGCAAAACGAAGCTTTCTGTTCGTGTACTTTTCGAGTACGTACAACAGATCATAAGCCTGTATGGAGCCCGTCTTTCGCGGTCGGGACGCTTACACGAAGGCGAATCCTAAATGGCCCCTAGGAGCCCGTAGCACTACACGCTGACGGCGAGTGGACCGGAGGTCCTACAGCCGGGCTCGTCTATCGGCGAGCATGGCCGCCGAGAAAGGCCCCGTCTTCCGCAAGTATGATCCGAAACAAACTCTCCTCCTTCCTCCCGACCTCAACGAGTGGCTCCCCGAGAATCACCTCGCCCGTTTCGTCGCCCAAGTGGTCGACGAGCACCTCGACCTGAAGCCACTCCTCGACAGCTACCACAACGAGGCTGGAGGGTTCCCGGCCTTTGACCCTCGCCTCCAGCTCAAGGTTCTCCTCTACGGATACTGCATTGGAGTGGCCAGCTCCCGACGCATGGAGAAGGCCACCTACGAGGACGTCGCCACTCGGTGGCTCGCTGCCGACCAGCATCCCCACTTCACCACCCTCGCACGCTTCCGCCGAAAGAATCTCCCGCTCATGGACGACCTGTTCCACCAGGTCCTCGAACTGTGCCGAGAGGCGGGGCTCGTCAAGCTCGGTCGGGTGGCCCTCGACGGGCCCAAGATCAAGGCCAGTGCGTCGAAGCACAAGTCGAAAACCTACCAGAAGATCCGGAAGGAGGAGGCTGACCTCCGTCGGATCGCCCACGACCTTCTCCGCGAGGCTGAACGGGTCGACGAGGAGGAAGACCGACTCTACGGGCCCGACAAGAACCCGCTCCTCCACCCCCTTCCCCCGGACTGGAAGGAGCGGCTGAAGGAGCTCAAGGAGGCCCGCACGGCCATCGAGGAGCGGGAACGGAAGAAGGGGAAGAGCGAGCCCGAGGCGAAGACCCAGCACAACTTCACGGACCCGGAGTCTCGGATCGTCAAGGAGGGAGGGAACGGCGGAGCGTGGGTCCAAGGCTACAATGCCCAGGCGGTCGTGGACGCAAAGAGCCAGGTGATCGTGATGGCCGCGATCACCCAGGAGAATCCGGATCAAGCCCACCTGCTCCCGATGATCGAGGAGATGGAGCGGGAGCTCGGCGAGCTCCCGCGCACGGTGCTCGTGGACGCGGGGTACTTCAGCGAGACGCAGATCCGAGCAGTCGAGGCGAAGGGGGTGAAGGTCTACTGACCGCCGGAACCGTGGCGCATCGCGGAGAGCGCCCCGTGTCCGAGAGGTCGTCCCCCGCTCCGCGAGCGGTTCACCCACCTCACGCGACGGAAGACCCGGAGTGTTCGCGGGCGAGCGGAGTATCGGTGGCGGAAGGTGAGCATCGAACCGACGTTCGGACAGATCAAGCAGGGGAGAGGGTTGCATCAGTTCCTGCTCCGAGGGCTCAGGAAGGTCGGGGCAGAGTGGAAACTCTGGTGTCGGACCCACAACCAGCGGAAGCTCCACACCGCGGGGTGGGGCTGAGGAGCCGAGCGAACGGCTGAGCGGGAGAGAACACCGCTCTCGATATTGGCATCTCGAGCCAATCCGACCCGGAGGGAGTAGAACTACGGGCTCCTAGGGCGGCGACGGCGATCACAATCTCGCGGGTGTCGAATCCGACGTAGGTTGGTTTCTCCAGGTGGGCCCCCGGAGGAAGGATGGGAGACACCCCGGCTTGGACTTTCGCCCCACCGGGCGATGGGTATCACGTCCCCATTATACTAGACCCCCTCCGTACCATGGGCGGGGGTTCCCACTGTCATGTAAAACGGAACTACTGACACCGGACAAAATGGTTTAACGCCCTCCGAGGGGGATTCCGGCTGATCGAGTTCTTCTCGACGAGTCAGTGGATACTTCGTAGAGGTGAGTTGCGTCGACGAACGAGCGGATCAGGGCCGGACGATCACGCATTCGCATCACCCCCAATCGAACCCCTCGCCGAAGCTCCCGCACGTCGTGCGGAGCGTAGCTCGCGAGCTCGTGGTTCTTCAGGTGGCTCCACACCCACTCGTCGGGGTTCAGCTCGGGGCTGTAGCCCGGGAAACGGTGGACTTCGAGACGGGGATGAGCCTCGAGGAACTCACGGACCACCACCGAGCGGTGGTGCGGTCCGTTGTCCCAGAAGACCATGATCGGCCGTCTTCGGATGTGACGGTGAAGGTGGCGGAGGAACGCGATGACCTGGGGACCCCGGATCGAGTCCTCGTGAACGCGGAAGTAGAGGCGGCCCGCTGGAGTCACTCCGCTGATCGCCGAGAACTTGGGCCACCGACCCTGGTGGAGCAACACCGGGGTCTGCCCGATCGGCGCCCAGGCCTTGGCGGCGTACGGGATCAACGAGAAGCCGCTCTCGTCGGCGAAGACCACTCCGGCTCTTTGGCGGCGAGCTTTTTTTTATACCGAGGCCAGGAACGCTTGCGCCAATTGTTCACGGCCCGAAGATCCTTCTCGCGCGCCGGCCGTCGGGGGCGCTGCCATGAGAGCCCGTGTCGCTTGAGCAGGCGCCACATCGCGGTCTCGGTGTAGCGGACTCCCCACTCTGCCACGGTGACCTGAATGATCCGAGGGATGGTCCACAGGTCGGTGGAGAATCCGTAGGAGAGCGCTCCCGCGCGAGAAGCTCGGGCAGGGCGGCCAGCTGCTCCCGAGGCACGAGGGTGGGACGGCCGGCTCGAGGGACAGCGCGGAATGCCTTCGGCCCTCCCTCCTCGATCGCGCGTTTCCAGCAACACACTGCGGCGGGAGTGACACCGAGCCATCGGGCGACCTCGGCTTGGGATCGTCCTTCGGAGAGAAGACCGAGCCCTCTGAGCCGTCGTTCCTCGAGCGTGGCGGTGTCGCGATGTTGTAGGGTCCACCCCGGCATGCTCGAGGGGAGAGGCGTCCCCGGATATTGAACCATTTAATCAGTCATCAGTAACCGGGAACAGATGGGCAAGGCCGTTCGCATCCCCCGGTCACGTCCATCATCGTGGTAGGCCATGAATCGCTTCAATCACGGACCCTTGCTCAGAATCCGAAAGAAAAGGGGAAATCGGAAGGCTAAGCACCTCCGCAGAAATTTGCTCTGCAATTGGAAATTCCATGGGCGACAGCCGAAGCGCCTCGTACGCCTCCTGCCGGTAGGGGGGGACCGGGTAGTGAATCATCGCAGGAATGCCACGAGCAGTCAAGTGTCGCAGAAGGAGATCTCTCGCGCTCGTCCGAATTGGAAAGACATGCCAGACGTGGGACCCTGCCTTGTCCACGGGCAGGACGAGACTGTTGCCGGAGAGTTCCTTGAGATACCTGTCTGCGCAGCGTCTGCGGCGGGAATTCCACAGATCTAACCTTCGGAGCTTGACGCGAAGTATGGCCGCCTGTACTTCGTCGAGTCGGGAGTTGAAGCCTTGGAGTTGGTGGCGATACTTAGCCTCAGACCCATAGTTTCCAAGGAGCCGAATACGATGCGCAATCTCAGGGTTATTGGTTGTTACCGCCCCCGCGTCTCCGTAGGCTCCGAGGTTCTTGATTGGATAGAAGCTGAATGCAGTAACGTCGGCAACCGATCCGACCCTCCGTCCTGCAATGAATGCCCCATGTGCTTGCGCTGCATCTTCTACAACCGGGATGTCATGGCGATGGGCTTCCTCCAAAATTCTGGGAAGGTCTGCCGGGAGTCCGTAGAGGTCGACGGGAATTACGGCCCGAGTTCTGGGACCAATGGCCTTTGCAAATGCGTCCGGGTCCATGTTGTAGGAATCTGGGATGACATCCACCGGAACTGGTCTAGCCCCGCAATAGGTTACGCTCAGCCAGGTGGCGATGAATGTGTGGGCTGGAACAATAACTTCATCGCCCGGCCCAACACCGAGTGCCCGAAGCGCAAGGTGGAGTGCATCTAGCCCACTTCCGACTCCAACACAAAATTTTGCGTTGCAGAAACTAGCATATTCTGCTTCGAAGCCCTGCCCCTCCTGCCCGAGAACGAACTGGCCGCTTCGGACGACTCGATCGAATGCCGCGTAAATCTCATTTCTAATCTCGGCGGTCTCAGCTTCGAAGTCGAACCACTTAACCTTCATTTCGTGCCTTTGTCAGAGTCAAAAATTGCTCAAAGTCACGGAAATAATCTGCCTCTTGATACTTGTGAGATGCAAGCACCAGATACCTGGTACGGGTCGTGGTGGTCTTTACACGGACCCAGACCATTGGCGGAATCAGCAATCCAATCGCCGGGTTGTCAAGCCGATAGGTCTTCTGGCTGATGCCATTCATGACCTCAATATCGAGCGACCCGTAAGTACAGAGAACCAACTCGTACAAGGACTTATGCGCGTGGTCACCACGAACGGTTCCCTTGCGCTGGGTTTCGACAAAAAAAACCCTTGCAATCTTGAAAGGAACATGGGTGCCCTCTTCTGCTACAATCAGTTCTCCACGGGAATCCCGAATGGATTTCATGGAGAGCAAACGACACCGGGGGGCTCTCATGGTCGTGCGTACGCCGTGTCCATACTATAAAGATGATGACTCCGCCTATGGTGGCAATGAGCGTTCGCGCCTACCTTTCATAGGACTCCTATGTGAGGTAAGGTCGACCGCGCTCTGACCTGTTCTCCCCGACTGTTACTGACACCGGACGAAATAGGTTTAACAGTCGTCGAGAGAGAACTCTCTGAACCGGCTTGAAGATGCATCGTCAATCGGTTAGTCGTAGAGGTGGCGGGCGGCGACGAAGGAGCGGATCAGGCTGGGTCGGACCCGGATCCGCATGACCGATAGGCGGACGCCACGTCGGAGCTTGCGTACGTCGTGCGGAGCGTAGCTCGCGAGCTCGTGCTTCTTCAGGTAGCCCCAGACCCACTCGTCGGGGTTCAACTCCGGCGAGTACCCTGGGAAGCGGTGCACCTCCAGGCGGGGTTGGGTAGCCAAGAAGGCGCGTACCACCTTCGACCGGTGATAGGGTCCGCTGTCCCAGAAGATCATGATCGGCCGACAACGGATGTGGCGGAGCAAGTGGTGGAGGAACGCGATTACCTGAGGACCGCAGATAGAGCGTGGGTGCACTCGAAAGTACAGACGGCCTCTCGGGGTGACTCCACTGATCGCCGAGAACTTCGGCCAGCGGCCTTGGTGGATTAGCACCGGGGTCTGGCCGATCGGAGCCCAGGTCTTGGCGACATACGGGATGAGCGAGAAGCCGCTCTCATCGACAACCACTACGACGGCCCTTCGTTGCCGAGCTTTTTTTATAGCGCGGCCAGGAGCGTTGTCGCCAGTTCCGCACCTGAGTGAGGTTCTTCTCGCGCGCCTGCCGTCGGGGACGCTGCCAGGACAAGCCTTGGCGCTTCAGCATGCGCCAGATCGCCGTCTGGGAGTAGCTCACGCTCCACTCGGCCTCGGCGACCTTCACGATGCGTGGGATCGTCCAGAGATCGGTGGCGAATCCATAGTTGAGGGCGCCCTTACGAAGAATCGTGGGAAGAGCGGCCTGGTGCTCTCTCGCCACCAGCGGGGGCCTCCCCGGACGAGGGACCGCACGGAGAGCGTCAGTCCCTCCCTGCTCGGCGGCACTCTTCCACTTGAACACCGCCACCGGAGTCACACCGAGGCGTCGAGCTACCTCCGCCTGCGAGAGCCCCGAATGTAGCAGCGCGAGGCCGTTCAGTCTACGTTCCTCGAGAGTCGCCGTGTCACGATGGCGGAGAGCCCATCGACCCATGTGCGATGGGAGGCGATCCCGGACATTAACCCATTTACGCACGGGTCAGTAGTGGTCAGCCGGAGACTGCAGAGCGAGATCCGTTCACGACTACCGGAGAGGGCGAGAGTCCGGTATCCGCCGATGCGTTGGGGGATCGCGTTCCGGGAGCAGTCGAGGAAGATCCTCGAGCTGCTGATGGAACGGCTTCGAAGAAAGCACGTGGACCCCGAGCCCATGCTCGAACTGGCTCGAACACTGATGGCGAGAGCGTTAGACCCGAGCGCCGGCCGAGAGAGATTCAGGGCCGAGTGGTGGGGTTAAGCGATAACACATGAAGGAGCTTCTCAGTGCCATCAGGGTGGGAGCACCCCCCCCCTCACCCACAACTCGCCGGGACGATGGGTTACAAATACTAGGTCAGTTACCGCAAGGCTATAAGCATGTCCAGACAAGGTGATTCGACCATGGAGAGGCTACCACCTTCTCTATTGGTTGCGATCCTGCTGATTGCGGTTACAATTGGTACAGTGCTAAGGGTGCTTGTGGCCTTTCAGTACCCCATTTTTGTCGATGAGGGGGCAAATCTCCCGAACGGGCTGGCATTTTTTCAGGCTTACTTTTCTCCGGTCGCCTCTCATGGTGTTTTCCAAGCAGATTTGCTCAAGCCCCAATTTGGAAAGTTTCCGTTCGGGCTCGCCACTTGGCTAGCCTCGAACTTCGGTCAAGCAAAGCCTCAAACAGCTGGGGTGGCACTTGTCTTTCCGATACAGCTTCTGGCCCCTACCCGGCTGGTTTCAGTCATCCTGAGTCTGATTGCTGCAGTGTCCATCTTCCTCCTTTTGAGAAGGACGCGTATCCTCACAGGGCTATGTATCGCGGTGATACTGCTTCTTGACCCCGTCTCGATATTCTGGGGCTCGCTTGTCTTGTCATATGCATTACTCATTCCCTTGCTTACGATCGGAATAGTTTTGATTTCAGATTCCAGGTTGGAGATGGGATGGTCATGGTGTTTATTCTGGCTAGTTGCTGGGTTGGCCATTTCGGTTCAGTATTCAATGGTAATTCTAATCGTGTTGCCAGCCCCACTGCTTCTGGTATTTCGTTGGACGCGTGAGACTCCGAGTAACTTTTCGAAGATCCGGCTGTTCAGGGACTACGCCATTGGATTGGGGATTGCCGCCTCAACACTTCTGGCTCTGAATCCATATTTTTGGGTCTCGCCAATAGCCTCTGTTTCGACAGTAATCAACACGATCTTCTTTGTGCCGGGCGCACCGTTTGGGTTATCATCCGGTGTTTTTGGCGTACCGACGTTTTACTTTGGTACCACGACACTCCAGGCCCCATGGTATGTCCCACTGGCCGTGATGATATTTCAGATTCCCGTGATTATACTTGCCCCGGCAGCCTATGGATTTTATCTCACGTATAAGTCCATGAGACTTCGCACCTTCTCGTCGGATTCCTTTTTACCATTGGTTGCCATTGCCGAGCTTTCATTGCTCCTCATCTTCACATCATGGTCACCGCACCTTAGATCCTACTATTCAGTTGCCCTGTTCATCCCTGCACTTACGGTACTCGCTGGGTTCGGAATATCCCGGATGATATTCCGACCAAGTGACGCACCTGTAGACATCAATCCATCTAATCCCTCAGGTCAACCCGTGCGTAAGATACGATGGCGATCTAGCATAAGGTTTAACAGAGCGAACACATTGCTAATGGTGTTTGCCGCGGTATTTATTGCCTTGGCAGTCATTACCCCAACTGGACCTACATATACAAACGGTCTTGCGCTGGTTATTGGCACGCCTCATGAGAAGATGACCGGAGCATGGGGCTCGGCCCAGGCGGATGCAGATGTGGGAAGATACATCGGGACCCACTACAGCCCCGGGCAATCCGTTTTGGTCCTTGGCCTGACTGACATGGTGGCGTACTACGCCCCTCAGGCTGTTTATAGCCAGATATGGAATCATACAAACGCTTCATATTTAATCCAGAATTACAGAGGCCAACTGGTTGTAATAGATCAGTGGTATGTGCAGCTCTGGGGCGGTATTTCGTGGCCCCAAAACTCTCCTGTATCAGAAGTCTACTCTGTATCAGCTGTGGGAGGATATTCGAACCTCTACTACATCCACCCTCTGATTTCAAACGTAAGCCCGATATATGATTCACCCAACCAGGATGTGTTCATTAACGGCACGGGACTAGGTTCATCGCCCCAATTGGTTGAACTAGGCACGTCCGGTTACTTCGACACTATCGTCAGCAAAGTATACCCATCAATCCAGCTTGTTGCGTACTCAAAGACCGGCAAGGTTTTGTGGGGGGCCGGAACATCTCATGGCCCATCGACACAAGACGGTGTGGGCCTGAAGATCGCGTCGTGGACCCCGACTCAGATTGAGATATCTGGCTGGGGACCAAATGTGGTTTTGTCCAACGTCACCAATATTCCAATGTTTTTTTCAATGCAAGCCGGCGACTCAATCAGCATCACAGTGATGGGGCCAAACTCCTCAGGGACCTCAACCATCGCCGAACCAGTTTCGGCGAGCGGAAAGGGTCCGTACGTGTTTGCCGCGAGTTCTCTTGATTTTACTTACAACCAAACTGTTCGCATCCAAGGATCCGGATTCTCTGAGCCCCCGCCAACGTTTTCTCTTGGGAGCGGATACGTTGACACCTATTCAAACGACAGCACTTTCCCACCTCTCTGGTTCATGGGCCTGAACCAGAATGGTACATTATCTTGGACGATTGGGTTTGCTAGCCCATCGGGCCGTG
>JAKBKR010000036.1 GCA_021832495.1 bacterium
GCCCCGCGCCCAACTCTCCAGCTGACGGCGCTCCTCGGCGGCGAGGGAGATGGCCGGGGCGACCCGCACACGAGGGGCAAGGAGACCCCGGTTATAAACTCACTCATTCATCGGACGGGACACTAGCAGGGCGTCGAGGGCTACTGTCCGCCCGAGCGGGGGAAGACGGCCGAGCGGGCGGCCGGCCCACGAGGGGGGCCGCCGAACGACGAGACGTTCACCCAACGGATGCGCCGGGAGGTCCGAAGTGTCGCGGGCCGAGCGCACTACGGTCGGAGGAAGTGCATCGTCGAGCCGGCGTTCGGCCAGATGAGGCAGGGACGAGGGTTGAGGCAGTTCCTGACGAGCGGAGTCGCGAAGGTGCGAAGGGAGTGGCACCTCTTGGCCGTCACCCACAATCTCGGGAAGTTGTATCGGGCTCAGGTCGGCTGACCGGATTCAGAGGGTCGTAGTCCTCGAATCCTCCCCGGAGAAGCGAAGCATTCACTCCGGACGCAGATCGGAGCTGCGCCACAGGCTGTTGGAGCTGAGTGCTTACGATTGGGGGGCTCGGGCCCTTCGAACGTTATGAAGTGAAAATTTGGATTGCCGCTTGAAAAATGAGTGGAACGTTCCCAGCACCATCCCTAGGGTCAGGCCCACTAGTCTGTCCCATAAGAACCGGTAGAGTGAGACACGCTGGATCCATTCTGGAGCGCGATGAATTGCTGCCCTGTAGGCTCGGTAACCCTCGATTCCAAACAGCTCTCCGATAAAATGCTGCAGCTTGAACTCAACCCCGACCCCCTCTTTTGGTCTCAGCGAGCCTCCGGAGAACTTTCGCACTAGCATCACATGGTTTAGGGTGTAACCATACGATCTCCGCAAGGAATTCTGTAGCGAACCAAGCGGATGTTGATGGAGCACTTCGATTGATGGATCGATAACGCATTTGGCCCCCAGCCTCATGGCCCTGAAAATAAATTCTGCATCCTGTTGAGAACGCAATGGAGCAATGCCTCCAGCTTGGTCAAAAACTTCGAAATCTACCGATAAATTCCCAAAGCCGTAGCCGGATCCATTTGATGCGGCATGCTGAATCTGCGTTGGGCGCACCACGTTCCAAGAAAACATGAACTCATCACCCGCATGAAAAACCGCGCCGCCTACGATGTTTAACCCCCTTTTGTGCCAGCTTACGTGAGAGCTAATCCAGTTCGCTGGTACGATGTCATCCGAGTTTGTAAATAGCAGTATGTCCGGTTTTAGGTACCTAGCACCAAGCTCCTGCCCCTCTGCCTCGGAACATCCTTGAACATATAGCACCTCAAGCCGGTGGTCGTGTAATGCGCTTAGCTTTGCTACCGTCCCATCGGTCGATTTTGCGTCAACGACAAGCACCTTGTAGCGAGTCGGTGCGTAGTCTTGATTCAGCAGCGCGGTAAGACACTGACTGATGGTCTGAACGGAATTCAACTCAGAAATCACTACACCTACAAACGGCAGGTCGTTGGGGCATTCTTGAGTCCTTACCAGCCCGCCCATAGTGTGCAACGGGGCCTCGCTTGAGCTGGCTTAATACTTTCGATGGCGCCGGCTTTGAGAAAATGCCTTTCCGTTACCCGTCCCACTCTGGGGGAGGGAGCTTCGGTTGGCGGGCCTCCCGCCAAGAAGGACCCGGTCTTCCGTCGGGAGGTACGCTCCGAAGCCGACCCTCGTCGCTCCGCTTGATCTCCATACGTGGCCCCCCCCGAACCCCTTCACCCGCACCGTCTCGCAGGGGGTCGACGACGACCTCGCCCCCCTCGTGGCGAGCTACGGGGGCGAGGAGGGAGGCTGACCGGCAATCGACCCCCGCAGGCTCCTCAGGGCCGTTCGCCCTCTACGGCTGTGGTGTTGGGGTCGGGAGCTCGCGGAGGCTCGAGAAGGCGACCTTCGAGAATGTGGCCATCCGCTGGGTCGTCACCGATCAATACCCCCCGCTTCAGCCCCTGCTCCCGAATCCGCCGGAACTGCCTCCCCCTCATGGACGACCTCTTCCCCCAGGCGCTCGAGCTCCGCCGCGACGTGGGGTTGGTGAGGCTCCGAGAGCTCCCGGCGAAGCTCCCCTGCGATGCGGGCTACTCGGCGACTCCCAGATCCGCGGGGCCGAAGCGAAGGGGACCTCGGGGTACTTCCCACCGGACCCGGGGCGAGTGACGGAGAGCTCTCCCAGCCTGAGAGGGAGGCCGACGGTGGCCGAGTCGTTCCCCAGTTCACTCGACGGACGGTTCGGAGCCGACGGGGTCGGGCAGAGTATCGATGGCGGAAGATGGGGGTGGAGCCGGCGGCGTTCGGGCAGCTCAAGCAGGGGTGCGGGCTACGGCAGATCCTTCTTCGGCGGAAGCAGAAGGTGGGAGCGAAGTGGAAGCTCAGGTGCCTGGCCGATGACCTGAGGAAGATCCACCGGGCAAGCCCCGGCGGACGTCGGCGAAAGGGGAGGAGCTCATGGGAATCCCCGGCCCCGACGCCGTCGGGGGTCTACTTGCCAGGGCGAATCGAGCCAGAGTACGGGCTCCTAGGGTCGAGAAGCAGTTCCGGAGTTCCGAATCAGACCCAGCGCCGGAGTAAGGCTAAGAACCCACCAAGCGCCCCTCTGCTATTAAACCGAGTGGAAGGTGACGGTTTTGAATCGACGCCACACCGGCCCATAGGTTTCGAATCGCGGCGATGGCGTTCTGGTCGATGCGGCCCTTCTGATGAGGTTTCGATCAAAAACCCGAGAAGAGCGTTAACCCATTTTCTCCAAGGTCAGTTCCCGAACCCAACACATAGCCCCTACATAGCCCGTTATGCCAAAAGACTTAAAAATGCAGATTACTCAGAGCCGCCAATATGCGCGTAGCAGTTGTCGGTACTGGCCGCGTGGGACTACCGTTCGCTGCGGTGGTATCGCTTCATTATCCAACCTTGGCAATTGACTCAAATGCTGAGCTCGTTCAGAGAATCAATTCAAAGGCGCACTTCGACGAACCCGGACTTGACGACTGCTTAGCGAAAGGCAACCTTACCGCATCTACAGACTTTGGGGCTGTCGCCTCCGCGGACGTAGTTGTCATCTGCGTCGGGAGCCAGGACGACGAGGTTGGTTACTCCGCCTCGCGCCCTCTGGCTGCCCTTAAATCGGTTGCTACCCTGATGGTTCGTCCGCACCAAGTACTGTGCCTCATGAGCACAGTCCCACCCAGTGCGATTGCAACGGAGATCCTACCTTACGTCAAAAGCTCTGGAATCCTAAGTCGAATCAAGGGATTCGCCTACACCCCTGTGATGATTGCACTGGGAGAGGCAGTCAAGAACTTCCAACACCCCAGCTACGTGATGATTGGCACCGACGACTCGGGAGTTGCAGAGGAGGTTAAGCGCCTATGGAAGACGATAGCCGGGTCGGATGTACCATTCGTGAGATCAACTGTGGTGAACGTGGCGGTAGCGAAGTACGCCCTCAACATCGCCCTAGTACTCAAGATTTCCCTGATGAACCTAACAGCGGAGTTCTGCGAGCACCTAGGAGGCGACGTTGATTCCGTGGCTGAGATTTTCCGCATGGACTCGCGCATAGCAGGTCCGGGGATGTTTCGCGGAGGGCTGGGGTTTGGTGGAACCTGCTTCCCTATCGACGTTAGGGCGTTCATCGCTGAGTCTTCCCGTGCTGGAATGCCTACTGAGTTTTTGAGCGCGGTCGAACGACTAAACCAATGGCAAATTGAGCGCAGTGTCAATCTCCTTCGGCGTTTTGGCAAGAAGAGGGTTTGTATCCTAGGAACAGCTTTCAAGCCAAATACGGGAGTAGTGGTTCATTCCCAAGGAATGGAAATTGCCCGCAAGTTGAGCGCAACTGGTCAGGATGTAATCGTCTACGATCCTGTAGCGCTTCCAGATACTCGAGTGGCCCTAGGGGGCAACGTTCGTTATGCCAACTCGGCATCCGAGGCGATTCATTCTTCGGATGTGATTTTCATAGCTGTCGATTGGTCGGAATTCCGAAAATTACCACCTGGAACCTTCCGGCCCGAGCAGATCATAGTCGACCCCTGGCGTATCTTGCGTGATTCCCCTCCGACCGCACAATACTTTGCTTTTGGAATTGGATCTCAATGAGCTCACTCTTGGCCCGCCCACTATCGAGATCGGATCGAGTGGCTCTCGAGAATGTTGTGGATAGGACGAGCCTTGGTATAGGACCTTGGCGGGAGTACTTCTTTAAAACCCTCCGCTGGCCTTACGATAGGCGGCGCCGACTTCAACTCCATCTGTTGCGGGCTGTCTCTGCAGAATTCCAGCTCAACATAGATTCATGGAAAGACTTCGAAGCCAGGAAGCCTACAGTCAAAGCTGATCTTGTAGGTTTTTCTGCCCACAACAAGGAAGGGGCGATCCTTCATCAGACGTCCGGAAGCTCGGGTCGACCATTCGAGTTTTTTCGTGACAGGATTTTAGAGCCGATCGACGCCGCAATTTTCGAACGCGCCTGGTCAACCGTTGGCAGGACTGATGAAACGGTCCTCAGATTGGTTTCCGGTGAACCTAAATGGGGGTACTATGACCTGTTGCGCGGCATCTATCCGATGAATTATAGAACCGTAAATGAGAGCTACGTCACGTGGGTGGCGACTCACCGGCCATATATCATCCACGGCGTCGCTGGTGCCATTCATGACTTGGTCGAGCGGGTCTGGGCCGCGGGCCATGGGTCGGCGCTCAGGAGGACAGCCCTATACCTCATGAGTGAAGACACTCAAAGTCATCGAAAGGAACTCCAGGGAAAGGTTGGACGAATCTTCATGGGTTATGGGAACTCTGAAGTGCGCACGGCTGCTTCGGAGTGTCGCTATGGAACCCTTCACGTAAACATGGAAACCACCATCGCAGAGACTATCGACGGCAGACTCCACCTTACCAACCTGTTCAGCAAGACGATGCCATTTGTTCGCTACTTCACCGGCGATAAGGGGGAGGTCATCCAAAACCGGCGTTGCAAGTGTGGCGTTGTATCAGATGTCATTGAGGGTCTTGTAGGAAAGGCAATCGATTACTTTAACGCCCCGGGATTCGTACGCCCTCTCGGCTGGTGGCTCGTAAGCCCAATTAGCCATGAATATGGCGAAATTGTCAGTGCTTGGCGGGTTGAGGTTGTGCCCGGAAGGAAACTCATCCGATTGTATGTCGTTCCCAAGACTCCGTCTTTGGAAGGCTTGGATCCTTATCTCAGTTGGATCGGGATGAACACCGGGTTTACAACGCAGCTTATTTCGGTTAAGGAGCTCCCAGATTGGCGAGAAAAGCTGATTCGGGTCGTGAAGAGTTGAGCGAAGCACTTCACGGTGGGGAGCTTGAGTGGGTAGTCGCCAAGCAACAAGGCGTCCCTATAGGCCGCTTAACGAGCTTTGCTAATACCGTTTCGCCTGAAATCTCACCGCAAGTTAACAATCTTCGTCATCGGTTTCGTGAACTTTACCTCTACGCTCCACGCGACCCTGACACACCGCGCCGAGCGATTGCCAAATCCTTCTCTGTGGAGACAAGGCAAGTTTTAATCGGGTCAGGGTCAACAGAACTGATTCACTTGTTTTTTCAAGTGATCTCACCCGGTCATGTTGTCATCCCCGTCCCCACCTACAGTGAGTATGCTCTTGCCGCCAAGAAATGGGGATGCCCAACTACATTGGTCCCGATGACTGCGCGGTTTGATTTGGATTTAAAGGCGATTCAATCCGCAATCACCGATGACACCAGAGCAATCATTCTCTGTAACCCGAACAACCCGACCGGAAAGCTCTACACTCGAGATGCACTAGAGTCGGTAATTAGACTTGCTGACCGTTCCGGAGCCACACTTCTGGTCGACGAAGCCTACCTTTGCTTCGCAAAGGGAGGTTTTGTTCGTTCATTATCAGGAGCCGCATCCCGCCACAACGTCGTCATCGTGGATAGCCTGTCAAAATTGTCGGGTGCCCCGTCACTCCGGCTCGGTTGGATGATCTCGAGCCCGAGCCGTATTCGCGAATTTGCAGAGCGCAAGGTTCCGGGGACCGTGGGTAACCTTGCTTTGTGGCTGACCGAGCCATTGCTACGAGACAGAACCTATCGACGGAGGATACAGGCATTCATCGAACGTGAGCGGCAATTCTTGGAGAAGGAACTTTCGGATATCGCGGGGCTCTGTGTGTTCCCTTCGGATTGCAATTTCATATTGATTCGGCTTGATGCAAGAGGCATGGACTCCAATCTACTCTTCAATCAGCTAGCTCGTCAACACTTGGTTATTCGGGCAGCGGGAAACATTCCCGGGCTCGACCGCCGATACTTCCGTGTCACTGTTCGAAAGCATCAGGACAACCTAAAGTTGATTCGTGCAATCCGGGTAGCTCTGACGTGAAGAAAACCCTGTTCGTGGACCTAGACGACACCCTAGTGGTTCCCGGCCGGCTCTCTTGGAGGTTGTGGCGAATCGCTAAGCGCTTCCAGAGATGGGGGCGCAGGTCTCAACGATTGAATCCGGCCATGATGGAAACCCTTCGGAGTTATGATAGGGTGGTCCTTCTTACCAGCCGGGACATCTCTGATGCAGAAGAGACCCTGTTGTTTCTTAGGTCACATGGGGTCCAAATCTCAGATGCTTGGTTCTGCCCTAGGAAGGAGCTGTTCGCCGCCTGGAAAGCGAAAGTCGTTGATGAAGAATCTCCCGATGGAAATGTTGACTGGATTGATGATATGTTTGACAAGACCGGAGTAACCACAGTGAAACGAAGTTCTGCCTCAGGGGAGATCCGCCGTTTACCCGTCTCACGAGGGTCCTTGTCAGGTGATACGCAATATTCCGAGCCGCCGTCGCTTTAGAAACATGATGAACAGCCCTTCGAAGTACAAATTTGGGTTCCTCCGGAAGCATTGGGGGTGTTCGAGAGCGGAGAGAGCCCCCAGGTCTCTGGACCGGGCGAAGGACGAAGCGCCGGTTCTCCTTGGGGTCCGACGGGGGTTCGAAATCTTCGCGAGCCGACCGCCCCTCCCCATGCACGCTCGGGATGACGGATTTCACCCCAGATAGAGCCGATTGCGCCCTCAATTGTCCAGTCAATCGTGAATTGTTGGGCTTGCGCAACCACTGCGGACCAAAACGCACGTCAAGCAATGAGCCCCCCCATACCCCCCAGTAATCTCCTCAAGGGGTAGTGTTTGGATGGAAATCCTTAGGTTTCGAAGCTCCGGGGTTCGGGGGAATAACTCACCGGAATCCCGAAGGTCGGTCAGTTCCCGCCGAGCGGTCCGATAGAGACGGCCGTACCTATCGGGGCGACGTCGGGCGCCTTGGGCCAGATGTGCGAGGACTCGATCTGCAGTTCGGTCTACGTCGACTGCCACAATTCGACGGTCCCGAACCGCGAGAAAGTTCGAGGCGTAGCTCATCTGCTCGATGGTGGAGAGGGGGGCAATCGATACCCCTTGCTGGCTCAGGAATTCCCACAGGTTGGTCGGACTCCCATCACGGACCATCCGGGCACCGCGCGATCGGTAAACTAGGGTACGAGCCGCCTTGAGGAGGAGCTCGGAGCCCACCGCCACATCATGCCCTGCCAGATTGACGTAGGTATCCAAATGCATGTTGATCATCGGATCGCGTTCTCCAGCGGGAAGGAGCGGATGGGTCGGTTGTTCTACCACAGCGATCTTGTCGTACCCCAAGGGCATAGAAAGGATCTGGCGAGCCGCCGACCAATTGGTCCGGTCGCCGACTCCGAGGAGGGCCCAATGGCCAGCGGGAAGGAAATCTCCGCCTTCGAACGTCCCGGGTGCCTGGATTTCTCCAGCGATGGGCGCGCGAGAGCCTCGCAATGCTGTTCCGGTGATCCACGATTCGAGCCGCCGCTGTGGCTTCGCCATTCGGCCGAGCACGAACCCCTTTCTCGTGAGCGCCTGCTGGTCCCTAAGGTAGCAAAGGTTGGCGAGGGGTGTATGGAGCGCTACTTGGGGGGCGATCCCCCGGAATCCAGCCCGTCGATCGAGCCGGATGGAAGGCTGGAGGAGGAGAATCTGAAAGAGCGTCTCGGCGTCGAACGTCCCGAGATTCTCTCGGAGGGTCTCTCGGGAATGCCGGACCATTTCGGCAGGGCCGGTATACCGCACGATCCGCGGAATCTGGGAACGGACCCTTCGGGCCCAATCCGGGCGAGCTTCGGCGACCGCGAGGAGCTGGTGTTGGAGGGTTCGGACCCGGACCCCTTCCTCCTCCAGGGCGGATCGGAGCCGGTCATGTTCTCGGACCGCTTTCGTGAACGAGAAGGCCCGTTCGTACAGGAAGGCATACGGCTGGAGAAGGCCAAAGATCATTTCGATCCCGGGCCGATGGACCATGACTTCCCTCAAGGGGCTCCATTCGGCCTCGGCGTGAGCTCCCTCGAGAGTGTCGTGCTCGGTCGGAAGCGGTCCAATCTTTGGATTCTTGCGGGGGGTCGTCTTCATGGATTCGCCGGCAATCGGTCACCTGCCGTCCGTCGCCTTCTCGGTGTCGTTCTCTGCGAACGTGGTCTAGTACCGGCCTCTGTGCTGGGCTCGTCACCCTCCGAGGCCGCCGGGGGAATCGAGATTGCGATCCCGCAGGGGGTCCAACCGAACCCCGACCGACTCCCTGCCTCCTCTGGAGACTCGTTGGAAATTTTTGGGGCCTTCCTCAGGGGATTCCGAACGTAGATGCGTTGAGTTCCCGGCCAGAGTCTGACCCCGTGGGAATCCGATCGATCGGGGTCCCTCGGGTCCGACACTGCTCCCAAAAGGGGGCCGGTTCCCTCGCAGGGATGAAGATTCCCGAACGATCCCAAGATCCCGTTCCTCCGGCACTTAGCCCACCATCCGGACTCGATTCGAAGATAGTCGCGCTTGGGGAGAAGGGAATGCTTCCGTCGAATATGGCTCCACGACCAAGGACGGGGACCCTTCCAAACGAGGTGGGGATTCAGCCCCCGACGTTCCGCCACCAGAGCGAGCCCGAGGGGGTGCGCCCCCGGGCGGGCCACGGCCCTGGCCCCCCGCCGTAGGGAAATCCTGTTCGCCCTAGGACCGGGCCTGAGCGGGTGACCCATCGACCTAAGGACGCTCAGGAGGGCCGTCGGGCCGTAGGTGAATGGGAGGGTTTGGCGCCATAGGGATGGCCCTCGGGAATGGTGGGAGACCCGATGGTGAGCGGACGACGGAGCTGTCACAGGGGCCTCCACCTCGAGTTGCTTAGCAGGCTCGATGGGCGGATAACGCGGTCGATGCCCGGAGGACGCCGCGGTTGGATCGCGGGCATGCGGTCGGCGCCTTCTTCTGCTCTCTGGGGGTTCGGTTGGTATGCCGGGCCCGATCCCCATCTCCGCCCCTGACCTGACCGGGCCGGTGTCGATCCTGTACTGGCCGATCTCGGGACCCTCCCATCGCCGCAAGGGCCCGGCTCTCCCGTTTCGGCACGCGCTCCTGGAGATCCACCTCCACTCCCCAACGGTCGAGGCCCCGAAGAACGGCCTCCTTCGGAGCCTCGCGGAGGCGTTCCATTCCCAGCCGGTGGTCGAAGCCGGCTCGTTCGGGCGCAGGGTCGTAGCCGCGCTCCACGGCCTATCGGCCCGGGGATTCCGGTCGGTGGTCCACTGGGAGACCCATCCCCCGGACCGCATCGCATCGCCCGGGGAGGGCGAGGAACCGATCTCGACGCTATTGACCTCCCTTTCCAAGGATGGTGGCCCAGGGCTCGCGGGGGCCTCGACGTTCCGGGCGGTCCTTGCCGACACTTCGGGGAACCGGGCCGACATCACCCTACGGCGGATCCACCGGGAAGGTCGTCCGGGAATCATCCTCGAAATGACGGGGTCGATCCCGCCGGCCGAACTCCATGGGCTGGTGGGGGCGCTGGTCCAGAGGCTCCCCATCAAGTCGTCGCACCTGGTCCGATATGCGTACGGACCGCCGAGCTCCCGGGGAAGGTAGGCCTCAAGCCCATCGAGATCGTGCCTACCGAGGCGAACCCCGGGGCGAGGCGGGGGTCGGCCGTGGCTCGGCCGCGCAGGAGTAGCTTCGCCGTCGGTAGTCGTGCGGATCCGGCAGCGCCCTGAGGTACTGGCCCCGGACCAGGGTGCGCAGGGCGAGCTGCACCGTCCGTCGCTTGAGGCCGGTGGCGGCCATCAGCTTTCCCTGATCCATCGGACCCGAGGTGCGCACCATGTGATAGATGAACCGGGCCGCCGGGGAGAGGCGGGTCTCCGGAAGCGGGGGCGCCACACCGAAGGTGTCTCCCCGGAGCCCCTGGCGTTGGGTTTCCAGAGCGGCCACGCTGGCCAGTGCGACGTTCCCCAAGTTGACCCGGGGGCCGAGGCGGAGGATCATCTCGGTCTGCTGGATCTCGTTCGGGGCTTCGAACATCAGCGGGATGGGAGGGGCTTCGGCCACCAGCCGGTCGACCCAGTCCCATTTGATCGCGCCCGAATCGTCGTAGATCTCGACCGATCGGCCGCTCTCCCGCCCCTCGACGATCAGGAGGTCCGGTCGCCACTCCTGGGCGACCCGGAACCGGGCGACCGTCTCCTCGAGGCTCAATTGATTGTGGCTGCTCTTCCGGCCGACCTCCCAATGGAGCCGGAGTTCGTGGGAGCGGGCGAACTCAACGATCTCCTTCTGGATTCGCCTCGGCACATCGATCACCCCTTCGCTGAGCTCCAGGGTATCGAAGCCGGCCCTCACGATCCGCTCCAGCAGCTCGATCGTCCGGCCCTTCGCCACCGCCATCTCGAGGAGCGTCCCCCCGTGGGAGACCGAAATACCGCTCGCCCGGTACCGGGCGACCCGTGCCCGTACGGCCGCTTCGTCGACGAGCGCGGGGATCCCCCAGCCGATCTTCACGACATCCACATACTCGGCGAGCGGCCCGGAAAGTTCGCCGGGGTCGTTCGCCCACCGGTCGAGCACCATCGTGAGGCCGTCGGTCCGGGGCTTGGGACGACCGGCTCCCAGAAGCGGC
>JAKBKR010000037.1 GCA_021832495.1 bacterium
ATACAAGTCCTCCGAAGAAGACCAGTATGGACCCTGCGATGGCCAGCGCCGACGACATCAGGAAGGCCCAGGACACTACTCCCAGGACCAAGAGCCCGATGCCTCCCGCCAGGCGTTCCCATTCCGACCCACGGGAGTAGTAGGTCAGGACCAAGGCAATGAAACCCACTGCCCCGGCGATCGCGCCTGTAGCCATTCCGGTCAGCAGAGGACCGGGGTGGCTAGTCGCTATACCGTTTACCATCCCCAAAAGGAATGCGACGAGCGCACCCAGTAGGATGAGCAGCCCGCCGAACGCCCCGAGGAGGGTCGGTACCAGCTTTCGCTCCATTTGTTTCTCACCTCAGCCCGAGAACTTCTTAGGGGGTATTTGAACACTGTGGGGTGTGCAAAGCGACATGTCCCTCATTCAAAGGTCGAGGTGACCCAGTCTTCGGTGGGCTCCACGGGATGATCGGTTTCCTCTTAACGAGGCTAGGGGACGCAACGTCTCAGGTACGTGATGCTGCTTTCTCAGGACTGTCAGTCGGTGAGGCCAGGACAAGGTTACAAACCTTGCTCTCTCAACCCTGCCATGGCTCGCAGACCAAGCATAGGGCGTGGACTCTTGAAGGTCCAAGCGACCCATCATCCATTCCGGGCTTCCAGCGCCGTCGAAGAGCGGGTGGCGCGGAGGATGGAATTGCTCCAGCGAGCCCCCCTTTCCGCCTATGCCTGGAAAGAGGCATGGTCAGAGATGCGGCACCTTTCCCGAAGCCGACCCGATCTCAGGGGCCGCCGCCTCATGGATGCGAAGGCGATAGCCAAGGCGGAGTACATCTCCCGGGTGGCGTATCGTGCATGGAAAGGGCGTGCGCTTCCCGAGGGGCGGAGCTGGGGCCACCTGAAGAGCGCCCTCGTCCAAGTGTACACTGAGCTCGGTTGAGTGCACCGTGGGTTGCCGTGGCGGCCCGCCGCGCGCTTCAGCCGGTCACGATGAGGTAAGCGGCGAGTGTGATACCCACGGCGACAAGGGTTCCGGTCATTAGCAGTTCCATCCCGGTGCGGGGTGTGTAGGTACCCGATTGCAGGTCGTCGTGCGTCAATCGGAAGCGGTTGTAGGCTATCCCCACGAGCGCACTACCTGCCAAAATAAGGAAGACCCCTACATACTCGCTCGTGGAGGAAGAGGGCCCGGGGCTGCCCGTGGCGAGTTCCCGGAGGAAAAGGCCGAACTTGGCCACGACGAACCCGAGACCGATGATGGTCAGGGCGGTCCGGATCCAGGCGAGGAAGGTCCTTTCGTTCGCTAAGTGATCTGTTGGGGATCCGACCATGCCACCGGTATCGGGGTGAGTTCAAAGGCATTTCGCCGGCTGTATGCTGGCGCCAGGATTTGAACCTGGGAACTCCTGCGAGAACGGATCTTGAGTCCGTTGCCGTTGGCCGGACTTGGCTACGCCAGCACTGACGTTATTAGGGAAGACAGGCTCTGCCGCCATAAGCCTTGCCATGTTCGACCCGGAATACGGTTTCCTCGCGGTCCTCCTCGCTTACATGGTTTATTCGCAGTGGGTCCGGCTCGATTCCCGGTATCCTGTGGCCGCTGCGCTTGTCCTGCTCGTGATCGATGCCATCGTGGACGCCGGGGGAGACACCAATCTGGCCAACACCTTGGCCATCTACGTTTTCTTCCTCCTCTCGGCCGGTGTTCTTCTGCTGCTCGTGGACCACGCCCGGGAGGCCCGCTCCCACCCGACCGCCGAACCGAAAGGGGCTTCCGACCTGTCTGAGACCGCTGCACCCAACGAGTCTAAATGAACTCGTCGAGGAGCCGTTCCCGCCCCTGAAGCCCGGCGGGCTGATGGACGAGAGGCCCCGCCTTGAGGGCGGGTTCCAGCTCTTCGTAGGTGGGACGATCTGCACTGTAGAATAGGCCGATGGGGATCTTCGCTCCCCATTCTTGGGATCTCTCGAACGCTGCCACCAGATTCGATGGGTCGTGGGCCGATCCTTCCAGTTTGTACAGGCGTTGGCGGAAAAAATCGAAGGTGTTGAGCTTGTTGTACGTCACACACGGAGAAAACACGTCGACCAGTGAGAATCCGCGGTGCTTGATGCCGTTCGCAATCAGGTCTCCGAGATGCTTGGGATCTCCCGAGAAGCCCCGGGAAACGTATGTGGCTCCCGAGGCAAGTGCAAGGGCTATCGGGTTGATCGGGTGTTCGATCACGCCAAGCGGGGTGCTCTTGGTCTTGTGCCCCATCTCGCTGGTGGGTGAGGCTTGCCCTGTCGTAAGCCCATAGATCTCGTTGTTCATCACGATGTAGGTGATGTCGAGATTCCGGCGCATGGCATGAATGAAATGACCCCCACCGATGCCGTAACCGTCCCCGTCTCCCCCAGTCGCGATCACGGTCAGGGCATGGTTCGCCAGTTTGGCGCCCGAGGCCACCGGGATCGCCCGTCCGTGAATGGCGTGGAACCCATAGCTCGAAAGGAAATGCGGCAGATTCGAGGAGCATCCGATGCCGCTCACGATCAAGACTTCGTGGGAAGGGATCGCGAGCGTCTTCAGGGCCCGCTCAACCGCCGCAACCACACCGTAGTCTCCACACCCTGGGCACCAAGTGGGTTTCGTGTCGGATTTGCCGACCACAGGGGATACCACTTTACTGGCGACGCCTTCCATGCTGGACTGTGTTGTAGTCATATCAGTTCACTTCTTCTTTGAGCACCCGCCGCACTTTCGCCACAATCTCCGCTGGATAGAACGGTTCGCCATCATATTTGAGGAGGCGATGGGAGAGTTCGATGCCAGTCTCCTTGCGGATCAAGCCACCTAGTTTGGCCGTATAGTTGGCCTCCACCAGGAGCGTTTTCTGGGCATGTACGAGCGCCTTGCCGAGCTCGGCCACCCGGAGCGGGAACACGCAGTTCAGCGGCAGGAAGTTGACCCGGATCCCATCCGAATTCAGTTCGGCTAGGGCATCTCGCACGGGGCCTGCCACCGAACCCCAGGCTACGATAGTGAGTTGGGCACTCTCCGGTCCTTCGATCATTGGCATCGGAACCTCGGACCGGAGACCTTCCAGTTTCCGCATCCGCTTCTCCATCATGTGTCGGCGTTCCACGACCGCAGCGGGGGTACCGACCAGCACGTCCGAGATGAGGTGTCCCCGTTCATCATGCTCGTCGCTTCCTGCCACAAAGTTGAGGCCCTTCTGGCCTGGTATCGAGCGGGGAGAAACGCCGGAGGGTGTGTACGCGTACCTTCGGAACCCCCCGTTTTCGGAACGGGGACGGCTTGAGAAGAGGTTGGATGGGGTGAGATCCATCGGAAAATCCTCTCGGTCAGCGGATTGGAGGTTCTCCGAGAGTCCGAAATCGCTGGCGAGGAGGATGGGGGTCTGCCAGTCCTCGGCCAATCGGAAGGCCTCGATGGTCTGCCGGTAGGCTTCGACCACGTTCCCGGGTGCGAGAATGGCCCTCGGGAAGTCCCCTTGACCGGCCCCGAGCATCAGGTCGAGATCTCCCTGCTCGGTCTTGGTCGGAAGCCCCGTCGATGGTCCAGAGCGCTGAGAGTTCACCACTACAAGCGGCGTCTCGGTCATCCCCGCCATCCCCAAGGCTTCCACCATGAGCGAGAACCCTCCTCCGCTGGTTGCCGTCATCGCCCGAACCCCAGCATGCGAAGCGCCAATGGCCATGTTGATAGCGGCCAGCTCGTCCTCGGCCTGCTTCACCACGATGCCCAGGTCTGCGGCGTGGGCCGCCATCCAATGCATGATGGTGCTCGCCGGGGTCATGGGATACTGCGCCAAGAATTTGCAACCCCCTGCCACCGCTCCCATCGCAATGGCTTGATTCCCGGTGATGAGCAGTTTCGCTGCCCCGTGATTTGGAGCGAACGCCCGCTCGATGGGGCGCTCCCTTTCCTGAACGAAGCGATAGCCGGCCTCCGCCGTGCCCAAGTTCTGCTCCAAGACGTCCTTCTTCTTCGAGCCGAAGTTGTCCTGTAAAATGGCGGCCAACGTGTCGAACGGGAATCCCGCAAGGAAGGTACACGCTCCCATCGCAGCGGACCCCGAGAGGATCGGGTCGCTCGTGTACTTCCGGCTCATTTGCAATGTCGGGACCGCGATCGTCCGTGTCCCTGTCGGCAGCCGGTCCGCCGGGAACTGGAACTTCTCCGGGTCGTGGACCATGACCCCTCCTTTCCTCAGGTAGGGGGCATGGATCTCGGCCGTCTGCTCGTTGTATGCGTACAGGATGTCGATCCCATCCCCCTGGGACCAGACCCGATCAGGGCTGCCTCGAGCGTGGAACCACACGTGACCCCCCCGGATCACCGACTGGTAGGCTGTGTGCCCATAGGCATGGTACCCGTTCCGGGTGAAGAGCCGGGCGAAGCTCTCCCCGAGGGTTGCAATCCCATCCCCTGCCGCGCCGCCGACTCGAATGCTAAGATCCGGGGAACGCTCCATGTCCTACCGATGAGCGATATCCCGTATAAATCATTCCCTTGTTGCAAGATGCCCGGCATTATGCGCGACCGGACCCTCCCCTCTTCGGTGAGGATGGACCCAGGTCACGCGAGGATCAATCGGCAGTCCACGGCGACAACTCCCGAGCCATTCGGAAGCACCATCAACGGATTGATGTCCAGTTCCTCGACCAGCGGTTGTTCCGTGGCGAACTGGGATATCCTCAGCAGGGCTTCGTGAAGTGCGTCGATATCTCGTGGGCCTTCCCCACGAACCCCCCGCAACACCTTGGATGCCCGGACCCCATCGATCAATCGCCATGCCGAATCTGAGGTGAGGGGGGCAGGGCGAAAGGATACGTCCTTCAAGGTCTCGGCATAGATGCCGCCCATCCCGAACAGCATGACCGGTCCAAAATCGGGGTCCCGCCGGATACCCACGATCACTTCGAATCCGTCGGTCTCGAGCTTCTCCACGACGTACCCTTCGACCCGGGCGTTCGGGGCATTGCGGGCGACGTTCCGTTGCATGCCCCCCATCGCCTGAACGAGTTCTGCGTCGGAATCAATGTGCAGGACCACCCCTCCCACATCGGTCTTATGGAGGATATCTGAGGAGGCCACCTTGAGGGCTACCGGATATCCTATGTCGTGCGCCGCTTCCACGGCAGAATCCCCATCGTGGGTCAACCGACTGGCAGGGAACTTCAATCCGTAGAGGCGAAGCAAGTCCCGCGCCTGGTGATCTGGGATGGATTTGAAGCCGCTCGTTCGGAAGTTCGTCAAGCGACGGTTCACCTCGCCTCGGCCCACCTTGAACCGCGGGGTCGGGGGGTTCCCCCGGGAGCGTAGCGAAGAGTACCGCGCAAGTTCACAGACCACCTTCGCCGCTTCCTCCGGGAATGTGAAGTTCGGTATTCCATGTCGCTCCAATAGGGCCGCCTCGTCAGAGAGGTCGTTCACACCGAACAAACAGGCCACGATTGGTTGTCCTTGCCGTTTCTGTTCGATGATACTTCGAGCGATCTCGTGTCCCGTGGTCTGGCCGGTGGGAGTACCAATGACCAGGACCGAATCGATCCCCCTCTGCCCGGCCAGGACCCGGAGTGTCCTTCGGTACGTGTCCGATGTGGCATCCGCGGTAAGGTCGACCGGGTTACGGCTCGAGGCGTTGGGTGACGCCACCCGTTCGATCTTTTTCCGGGCGGCCTCAGGGAGCGGTGGCAACTGGAGCCCTCCCCGGGCCGCCACATCAGCCGCCAAGATACCCGGCCCACCAGAATTAGTGAGGATCGCCAATCGGGGACCCGCTGGGATCTCACACGAAGCGAAGGTCCGAGCCATACGGAAAAGATCCGCAATGCTATCCGCACGCAACACCCCCATCTCATCAAAGACGGCATCGTAAAGGGAATCTGACAGGGCGTGGGCCAGGCTGCCCGTGTGGCTGCGGCTGGCTTCTTCCCCCAAGGGGGTCCGACCCGACTTGATAATGATGACCGGCTTACGGGCGGCCACCGACTTGACCTCGGACAGGAATCGCCGGCCGTCGGCCAGCGATTCTAAGTAAAGAAGGATGACCTTAGTGGCGTCATCCGCGGCCAGATCCGCAATGATGTCACACTCATTGACCCCTGCCCGGTTCCCTACCGAGACGAACTTTGTTAGTCCGATCCCCTGGTGCCGTGCGTACAAGAGGATCCCCTGGCCCAATGCTCCGCTTTGCGAAATGAAGGCAAGGTTACCCCGTGATGGTAAGGTTTCGGAGAAGGTGGCATTGAGTCGTACATCCGGATCCGTGTTGATCACACCGAAACAGTTCGGGCCTACCACCCGGATGTTGTGCTTGGTAGCGATCCGGACGAGGTCGGCCTCCCTCCGGATCCCTTGGCCCCCGATCTCCCGGAACCCCGCCGAGACGATGATGGCTCCCCGGACACCCTTCTTTCCCAGTTCGTCAAGTACTGGAGGGACATCGGGGGCTGGGACAATCACCACGGCGAGGTCTGGGACTCCCGGAAGGGTTGCGATGGAAGGGTAGGATTTCACCCCTCCCACACTACCCCAGTGAGGGTTCACTGGATAGACGATACCGCTGAACTCGGCCGCTAAAAGATTCCGAAAGAGGGTGTGACCGACGGTCCCTGCCTTACGGGACGCGCCGATCACCGCCACGGAACGGGGGCGGAAGATGGGGTCCATAGACGAGGAGGCCTGGGTCATGTTGTCGTGAAACGGAAACATCCGAGCATTTATACCCACGCAGGTTTCGAACGGTGGGTCAGCACATGAGCGCAGCTCGCGGCGGGGTTTTGGCCCGCCTCCCGAAAGGGGATCTTCAGCAGATTATTGCGGTCGGCAGCGGAAAGGGGGGTGTCGGAAAGTCATCGGTAACCTCTCTCCTCGCGTCCCAGTTGGCCAGGGAAGGCCATACGGTGGGGATCTTGGACGCCGACATTACTGGCCCCTCGATCCCTCTCCTTTTCGGCCAGAAGGGACCGCTCAAGGACCGCGGGCATGGGATCGAACCCTCCATTACCACCCACGGGATCCGTTTGGTGTCCAGCCAGTTCCTGGTCGAGTCCGAAGATACCCCGGTGATATGGCGGGGCCCCATGGTGACCCGGCTCATCACGCAGTTCTTTGGACAAGTGAACTGGGGACCGCTCGAGTATCTCCTACTGGACATGCCTCCCGGAACTTCCGATGTCCCGCTCACCGTCTTCCAGACCATCCCCATCGATGGCATGGTGTTCGTCACCACACCGCAGGAACTGAGCGCGCTGATCGTGCGCAAGGCCATCGTGATGGCGGAGGAGTTGCATGTACCTCTCCTCGGTCTCGTGGAGAACATGGGCGAGGTGAAATGCCCCCACTGTGGTGAAGTGTTCAACCCGTACGGGAAGAGTCACTCGGAGGCGATCCTTGGCCACCACGACGTGCCCCTCCTCGGGCGACTCCCGGTCGACCCGAAGCTCAGTGAGTTGGGGGACTCGGGCCGGATCGGTGAGTACACGAGCGGATCCCTCGAGCAGGTCACCCGGGCCCTGCTCACCAGCATCTCCGATACGAAGAAGCGGAGTCTCAAGGTGCTCTGATCGAGGGGAGATCGTCTCGCCCCGCACTACCCTTCTTATCCTCGGGGGTCCTTGGAGGTTTCTGATGGCCAAGATCGAAGTACCCGGCGGTTTGGAGAATGTGGTCGTTGCGGCCACTTCCATTTCCCTGATCGAAGGGGGTCCGGACCGGCTCCTGTATCGAGGATACGCCGTCCAAGAACTTGCGCACCTATCAAACTACGAGGAGGTCTCGTTCCTTGTGCTCGAAGGACATCTGCCCACCGCCGGCGAGCTCGACGAGTTCTCCAAGAGGGTCCGTCGACATCGAAAGATCCCGGAAGCCCGGGTCGATCTGCTCCGGCATCTCCCACGGGAAATGCGCCCCGTGGACGCCATGGTGGCGATGCTCGCCTTTCCTGAAGGAAAAGATTCGGGCCCCCCCCTATGCGCTTGGGACGATGGTGGCCTGGCGGGGCGTCTCCTTTCTGAGACACCCACGATCGCGGCGAATTTTGAACGACTCCGGAACGGGCAAGGATACCTCGAACCCCGGAAGGACCTCGACTCCGGAGCCAGCTTTCTCTACCTCCTGCGAGGACAGGTCCCATCACCCGAGGAGGCACGGGCGATGGACCAGACCTTTCTCCTCCACGCAGACAATGAGCTCAACACCGCTACCTTCGCCGCCCGTGTTGCGGCGAGCACGGGGGCCGACATGGTCAGTGCCGTGACCTCGGCGCTCTGTACGCTCAAAGGACCTTTGCATGGCGGGGCCAGTGTCGCCGTCGCCCGGCAGGTCCGGGAGATCGGATCCCCCGACCGCGCCGAGGATTTCGTGGCCCGGAAGTTCGCAGCGGGTGAGAGGATCACCGGGTTCGGCCACCGGGTATATCGTCAAGAGGACCCTAGGGCCACCGTCCTCCGGGAGATTGCTCGAGAACTCTCCGAGCGCAAGCGGCGACCCGAGCCGTTCGCAACCCTGCAAGCTCTGGAGGTGGCCGTGAAGAAGCGCAAAGCCCTTCCCGTGAATCTGGACCTCTACTCCGCATGCGTGTTCATGTTGCTCGACATTCCCCCGGACCTTTTCACACCCGTCTTCGCCATTGGCCGGATGCCTGGCTGGGTAGCCCACATTCTGGAGGAGTACTCCCAACGCAAGCTGGTGAGCCCTATTGGAAGGTACTCCGGTCCAGACTTTCGGGCATATGTTCCAATCACGCAACGGTCCTGAAGTTCCCTTTCCGTTACAGAACCCTTCGGAAAAGGCTCAGAATCCGGATGAAGGAACACTATGCATGAGCTTGCTTTCCACAATGGCCAAAGTCTTCGACAGCGTGGATTTCGAGACCCCGAGCACGCTCGCAAGCATCGTGATAGAGATACGGCGCGGTACATCCCAATACCCCGAGGCTAGAGCCGTGCGATAGATCTCCAACTGGTGTGGGGTCAGCAGATGCTTCATTCCTTCCGTGGTCTCCTTACGGATCGAAAGGATGGTCGTTCCCGGGAAGTCGCTCCGGAATTGATCATAGAGTTTCATCACGCTCTCTTCCTTGGCCGCCACGATCGGCGTGAAGTGACCTGCCTTGACGAAAATTGGGAATTCCGGGATCAGCCCGAGCCCGATCGCTTTTAGGAATACGTTGGGTTGGCGTAGGTCCGCAACGACATGCAGTGTGGCGCCTTCCAAGTCCCGGCTGATCACATCGACTCCTTGAACATCGGGGGAGCTCTCGATGTCCTGCAGCAATCTCTCGACATCGGTCAGAGAGCTGATCCGTAAGCTGGTCCAGATCCGCCCATCTTGCGTCGGAATGATGGCCTGCATCTCGAAGATCGCCAACGGATGGGCGACAGATACCGTTTGGAGGTACGATACCCCTGCCGGCAACGGCACGCTCAACTTGCAGATGACGTGCCCGGCGTTTACGGTGGCCGCAGTGTTCATGCTATGGATGACACCTTCGTACTTGTGGACACTCGAATGGGTCGGACACCCGTGGCGCGGATCTTGTCGTTCCTGGCACAGCTCGTCGAGCGGCCAAGAAGACCGGTGACTGTGCCCGTGCGGACCATGCTTTGGCCGCGGCAGAAGCCCCGACAGGCATCGAAATAGGAGCAGTTGTTGCATCCGACGGGGACCGCTCCAGAAGTGGCCATCGTCCAAAGGCGGAAGAGGGAGGATTCGTAGAACGCCTCTTGCAGTTCCGATCCTTGGAGAATGTTGGGGATGGCAAACCCCGCTTTGACGTAGTCATCGGGGTACTTGATAGCGTCACAAGGCACGAGTCCCCCATCGTGCTTCAGGACCGCCCGGGCGTACCCGCAAAGGCATGGGCTCTTGCCTCCTATCTCTGACGCGAATTTCTCGAAGTACACTGGGTGGGGAGTGAAACTCGCTCGCACTTCAAAACCCAAGGGACGATATTTCAGTCGCAAATCGTAGAGAGTGTTCAACAGCCGCTCTTCCTCCTCGTAACCGAGCGCCAATGAGGAGAAAGAGTGAGACTCCAGTGCCTCTCCGGTATTGCGAAGGGCGCCCACCTTCCAACTGACCGCGCCCATGCGATAGAAGTGCTCCGCCATCTGGGCGATATGACCTGCGTTGGTCCGAGTCGCCACGACGCTGAGCCCGGTGCGCACCCCAGAGTCGATGAGGAGTTTCACGTTCTCCAGGAGTCGTGGCGTGTCGCTTCCCACGCGGGTCGACTGGTTCACGGCGTCGTCCAGGCTGTCGATCGTGATGGAGGCAAAGGCGTCCCGCTCCGCCATCGCCCGGGCGATCTCGGGGGTGATCCTCGATCCATTGGTGGCTATGCCTACTCGGATCTCGGGGTGAATGCGTTCGAGGATGGGCAAAATGTCTTCCCGGGTGAAGACCTCTCCGCCAGTCAAGTTCAGCGCTCGGATTCCAGACCGGTTGATCTGATCGACAATGTCGAACATCTGTTCGGTTGGGAGATCGGTCTTGTACCGGTTCACCACAACGTAACAGTAGGAGCAAGCGAAGTTGCACCGGTTGGTGACATGCCAGATGAGTTTGATGAGTTTCCGGTTCTCGAGGACCGGGCCCCACCGATCTACACTTATTTCCTCCATAGGGTCCTACAAGATTGGTTTAGGGACAGAACCTCAGCGGAAGCCCTGTCCCTAGCGGTGGGGTCTACCCCCACATGATCTCTGGGCTGCCGGGGATTGACAGGCGTTCAAAGCTCTCCGGCCGGGGGGCCGCAGAGACTTCGAGCCGTTCCAACAGACGCGCAACCTCTAGCTCCAGTT
>JAKBKR010000038.1 GCA_021832495.1 bacterium
GCCGTCCACGGGGTCGAATATTGCCTGCCAAGCTCGGTCCATGAAGCGAAGGAAGCCCGGCGGACAGTTGCCCGGTCGAAGGGGAGATAGAGGTTCGAACTTTTCAGATATGCGCTCTCCCCGCACTCCTGAGTTCGTGCAAAACGGCGAGGTACACGTCATTCACTGGAAGCAAGTGACATTATGAGGGCGTGAAGCTGGGGTCCGGCATCGCTTGTCCCTTAGGGCTTCCTCAACAGGACATGGACGTAGTGGTTGCTTGCGCTCAGTATCCGCCGGTGATTAGCGGATACGCAAAAGTTGCCAGCGCCCTTGCCAACGGATTTTCGGATTCCGGAGCAAGAGTTGAGATCATTACTGAAGGGAGAGGTTGTAAGACCATCGGTCGGGTTCACTACCTGTCAGCAGAGGGTTGTTCCTTGCTGAAGCGAAAGCCAGACATTGTTCAGGTAGTAGGCCCCTCCCCGCTATTTTCTGAACAGGTCGTACTATATGCTAAGCGGCTCCGGTTGCCTATTGTCTATAAGATCGACATGTTTCCGGGACTAGCCACGTATCATCCCGGTGTGCTATCGGAGGCGATTGACTCAGCCTACCGGAGCACTGTGTATTCGAGGTCTCTCCGTTCCGCAGATGTGGTTGTGTGTTCAACACGCGACTTTGCGGACACGCTAGCCCAGGTGAAGGCGCCCGTGGAAGTCATTCCGCTTGGCGTAGATGATCCATGCCTTTCCCAAATTGGTTCAATACCGCCCAACAGTCAAGTGTACGGGAGGGGGCGAGTTGGGGAGGAACTTGTCATTCTCTTCGTCGGGCAATTGAGGCCCTATAAGGGGGTGCGGATCCTTCTCGAAGCAGCGCGCAACCTTGTTATATCCGGGTTCAAGTTTCGATTGAATATAGTTGGAGATGGTCCTGATCGGCAAAGTCTTGAAGACCTGGCAAGTTCGCTTTCCTTAGGCTCTTTGGTTAGGTTTCTTGGTCCTCTTCCTGGCTCAGATTTACATAGTCAGTACTTGGGCGCGGACGTACTCGTATTGCCGAGCACTGCAGGTGAGAGCTTTGGTATCGTTGTTTTGGAGGCGGCTTTACATGGCCTTGGTGTGATTGGAAGCGACCTCCCGGGACTTCGAGAAGTAGTTGTATCAGTAAATGGCAAGGTGTTTCCTACCGGAAACGTGGAGGCTCTCTCAGAAGCAATTCAAAGGGAGAAGCCGAGGGAGTTCAAGAAGTTCAACTCTGCCGTTGCTCAGAGGTACTCTTGGAGGGGTGTATGCGCCAAGTATTTGTCACTCTATGACCGGCTACTGTCTGGAGGGTCGTTTAGGGGCTGCTTCTGAATAAGCGAGCTATATGTCCGGGAACCGTTTCGGGCTCGGGCGTGAAGCTCGCGGCCGTCCGGGCCAAGTATGCCTCCCTCGCCCCGGAACTCACCGAGAGGACCCGCCGGTACTGGGCGGCGACGGAGGCGCTCGCCTTCGGCCATGGAGGGATCGGCCTCGTCGCGCAGGCCACCGGTCTCTCCCGTTCTACGACCTCCCGAGGGCTCCGGGAGGTCCGGTCCGGGGAGCGGCTGGAGCTTGGGCGCATCCGACGACCCGGCGGGGGGCGGACGCCCACCGCCCGGAAAGACCCGAAACTGGTGGCGGACCTCGAGGCGCTCGTCGAGCCCACCGCTGCGGGTCGCCCCCAGTCCCCGGTGCGGTGGACCTCGCGGAGCACCCGTCGCCTGGCCCGAGAGTTGCAGACTCTCGGGCACAACGTCAGTTCCCATCTGGTCGCGGACCTGCCCCGTGCCGCGGGCTACAGCCTCCAGTTGAACCAGAAGACCCGCGAGGGGACGGACCACCCATCCGGACCGGGATGCCCAGTTCCGGTACCTGAATGCCGAGGTGGTCCGCCACCAGCGCCGTCACCAGCCGGTGATCTCAGTGGATACGAAGAAGAAGGAGCTGGTGGGGGACTTCAAGAACGGCGGACGCGAGTGGCGCCCACGGGGCGAGCCCGAGCCGGTTCGGGTCCACGACCTCCTCATTCCCCAGAAGGGGAAGGCAATCCCCTACGTGGTGTGTCGCGCACCCCTTTAGATTTGGACATCTACGATCCGTAGACCTGCCGCACCGGCCCTCGCCGAAGAGGGGGCCTGGGGGGAGGAGCCGTGACGACCGGGAAGACCTGGAGCGCCGAGGAGAAGCTGCAGACCGTGCTCGAAGGGATGGCGCCTCGCGCGAGCATCTCCGAGGTCTGCAGTTGCCACGGCATCAGCTCCATCGCCTACTACGAGTGGAGGGCCAAGGCGCTCGCCGGGATGAAGCAGGGGCTGAGGACCGTACCCGGTGGCGCGGAGACTGCCCTCCGGCGCGAGAATGCTCGCCTGAAGAAGCCCGTCGCCGAATACGCTCTGATCAACGACCGCCTCCAAGAGACCCTGGAGGGACGACCGTCGGGGAAAAACGACGGGGGGAGCTCGTGAAGCATCTCTCGAACGAGGGGGAGGTCCGCACGGCCACGCTCGCGCGCGCCTTCCATGCGGCCCGAGCCACCCTCTACTACGCGCCTCGACCGGGTCCCCATCGGCGCCTCCAGGCTGATGAACCTCGAGCCCGGGCTTGAGTGCGACAGGTCGCCTTCGCTCATCCAAGCTTCGGCTCCCGGCGGTCTGGTCGGTCCTCCGCGGTCGGGAAGGGATGTTCATCAACCGAAAGCGCGTACGCCGTATCCTCAAGGAGGAGGGGTTGCAGAAGGAGGTCCGCTTCCCTCATCCACGTCTTCCCGAGACCTGGAACCTCAGCGCTCTCGAGCCCAACCAGCGGTGGTACGCGGACCTCACCTACGTGGACACGACCGACCTCGGCGGGGTGCCGTTGATGGTCGTGATGGACGCGTGCCCGCGCGAGGTCGTCGGCCACGAGCTGCTGTGCTCCTGCGGGGCGGCGGAGGCCCTGTCAGTGGTGAAGCGCGCCGTCTTGGCGCGTTTCCCGAAGACGGGGCGAGCTCCCATGCTCGCACTGAAGACCGACGGAGGTGCCCAGTTTGTCGCCCACCAGTTCCAAGACGGCTGCCGGACGATTGGGATCTCGCTGATGGCAACGAGGAAGCGGAGGTCGGAGGACAACGGGATGATGGAGAGCTGGAGCGGGCACTTCAAGCAAGACTACCTGTGGATCCGGGAGCCCGTGACGTTCCGGGAGACGCGCCAAGTGGTGGACGCGGGCGTGGTCGACTACAACACGCAGCGACCCCACTCGTCGCTGGAGTATCTCACCCCGAGCGAGTACGCCGAACGAAAAAAGGAGGCACAGCGAGCATGAACAGAACGCACTACGACCCGAGGCCGAACCCCCCTCACCGAACTCCACCCTCAGGTGTACAAACGAGAAGGGAGCGCGTCACCACTACCCCCGATCCGGGCTACTGACCCAGATTCCTCACCGTCGGTTGGAGCGTAGTGCGCTCGTACTGTGGAAGCGGGATGCGGGAGCGGTGCTGGCGCTCCTGGGGCAGGTTGGGGCCAAGGTGGAAGGGGAGGTTACGCCTCTTGTCGAGGACTTTCGGGCGCTCCGAGAAGCCGTTCGGTTAAATTTGGCCCAAGGTCGCCTACCTCATAGCGGTTAAATCCCCTCAGGGCACGTCCCGAATCGAATGGCGCCTGAGGTTTCACTTATCCTTCCGACCATAAATGAACGCCCTTGCTTGGAAACGCTAGGACCGCTCATAGAGGTCGCCTTGGAAGGCTACTCGGCGGAGGCAATTGTGATCGATGACGGTTCTACCGACGGCACGCCCGAGTGGGTAGAGGCGAGAAGGGCAACTAGCCCCATCTGGCAGGTTATTCGTCGTACCGGACCCAAGGGGTTGGCGTCCGCAGTTATTGAGGGGTTTCGGGTCTCGAGAGGAAAAGTAATCGTAGTAATGGATGCAGACGGTAGCCATCCACCAGACCTGATTCCCAAGCTAGTGGAGCCAATCACCAATGGGACGGCCGAGTTCGTGCTAGCGTCCCGCGGAGGGGTAGTGAATTCGGGGTCTGCGTTTAGCCCGACTCGGAGGATGATTTCTGGCATCGCCACTCTCCTATCTCGCCCCTTGACTTCGGTCAGCGACCCGATGAGTGGTTATTTCGCCTTGGATAGGACTGTATTATCTCGTTCTCCCCTTTCCCCTTTAGGTTTCAAGATTGGCTTGGAAGTAATAGTGTGTTGCACACCATCGCCTATTAAGGAAGTTGAGTTTCAGTTCCAAGGTCGAATTGCTGGGAAGAGTAAGTTGGATTCTCGCCAGATTGTAGAGTACCTTCGCCACATTGCCCGGCTCTATCGTCGCCAAGCCGCCTATCGGGCTCGTTGAGTCGAATCCATGCGTTTTCGGTTGACGCGGGCTTCCACTGGGACCTCGTTGGTTCATGAGGGGAGCCCCACGTCGATGGGATGTCCCATCCGTCGCGGAAGACCCGAACCCGGGGTCCCGCCCCACCGCCGAACCCTGGCCCCACGGCCGACGATTACCTCGACGCGTTCCTCACCCTCCTTCCCCCTCGGGTGATCCAGCGAATCGCTGGAGCACCGGCATCGTCCAAAGGCATCGAGAGCTCGATCCCGTCGCCTTCCTCTACACCTGCGCCTTCGAAACGGGACCCCAGCTCCAGCGCAGTGTACATGCGCTCCGCGACGCCTACGAAAAAGCGGGTCCCCGACCCATCCTGAGCCAGATTTCTGGAGCGAAGACGGGACAGGTCGAGTCCGATCCGGTCTGATTCCCTATCGGGGGACTCGTAGTTCCAACGTCAGGTACTTGTACTTGCAATATGTCCCTTAACTAACGGGCAAATGGCTTTCCGGGAGATCCATCGCATCGGTGGGCATCTCTACCTCTACGAGCGGGAGTCGTACCGGGACCCCAAGCTCCGCAAGGTCCGCAGGCGGACTGTCCGCTACCTCGGTCCGTGTGACGCCCGCGGCCGTCTTCGAGCCCCGCCCACCCTTCGGGTCGACTCCGTCCACTCTTCCTTCCCGGTCGGACGGCTCCCCGTCCTCTACGCCGCCGCCCGGAAACTCGACGTTGTGGATCGGATCCAAGCAGTCCTCGAGGTCGAGCGGGCCGAGGCCAGCCGTCTCCACGCCCTCGCCCTCAACCAGGCGACCCATCGCCTCCCCCTTAGCCGGATCCCGGGGTAGATTGCCCGGAGCTCGCTCCCCCGATGGGAGGCGTTCGACCCGGGGTCGGTCGGCCGGGCCTCGCTCGAGTCCGTCCTCGGTCGGCTCTCTCACCTGTTCCCGACCCGGGAGTGGGACCACTGGGGCTTCGAGCTCCAGCGCGTCCTCACGCGCCGCTGGGGCACCGGTTCCCACGAACCGGCCACCTGCTTCTACGATGTTACCAAACACACCTACTACGGGAGCGAGGGCACCTGGGCCGAGGTCGGCCACGACCCGGCGATTGGGGCCATTGGCACCATGGTCGGGTTCGGTCTGGTCGTTTCACGGGACCATCACCTCCCGGTCCTCTGTCGGCCGTTGCCCGGCTCCCTCGCCGACACGGTCTCGCTCGATACGACACTCGAGCTGCTCGAGGGGTTCGGGCTCGGGCGGATCACGCTGGTCGTCGAACGGGACATCGTCTCGAGGGAGAGTGTCGCCAAGGTGGTGGGCGCCGGCCATCACCTGCTCGGGATGGTCCGAGGGTGGAACGAGGAGACCGGCGCGCTCGCCACCCGATGGTCGGAAACGGAGCTCGAGCGGACGGAGTTCGTGGTGGCCCGGTCCCACGGGAACGCGGCGTATGCGCGAGGCTTCGTGGGGCCGCTCTTCGGCCAGCCGAAGGTCCGGGTCGTGGTCGTCTCGGACTCCCGCTGACGCGTGGAGGGGGGGCAAAGTCGCGACCTCCTGATCTAGGAACTCGGAGGGCCGCTCCCGCGGGGCCGCCTCGGAGAGAGCCGCCGGGAGCTGGGGTCAATCGTGGTCCCGTCGGTGGGTCGTCGGGGGTTCCGGGTGGACCTGAAGGCACTCGAACGGGAGCGGAAGCTCGACGGACGGTTCCTGCTCTTCCACACCGATCCGGCGCAGGAGGCGGCGGAAGTGTTCCGAACCTACTTCCAGAAGGATTCGATCGAGAAGGTACTTCGGACGGCGAAGGGACCGCTGTCGCTGGGACCGCTGCGCTACGGTCGGAAGGATTGAATCGAGGCGTATGCGACGCTGGTGGACCTGGCGTATCTGTTGTTGAGCAGGGCAGAGCGGAAGCTGCGGGCAAAATACCCCGACAGGACGCTCGAGGAGGCGTTCCACTCTCTCGGACAGGTGGCGTGGATCCGGTTCGGCGCGAGGAAATCGGTCCGGGATTGGACCACGAGGACGAGTACCGAACAAGCGGAACTGCTCCGGACTCTCGGAGCGACGGACTGCCTGCCTGTCCCGTAAACGCTCGGAAACTTAGGCTCCGGGAATGGCTGGCGAAATCTGCGTGGATGGCGCGATTACCCACATGTGATTCCTACAGAAGCGGGTCGTGGAAGGCCTGAACCCCGCTCACGACAGAAGTGGGCTCAGTGGGCTCACAGTCTGTATCGAAACGTCAGCAAACAGACAGACTGCTTGCGCCGCTTCTGGAGCGGCTTGGCCGCATTGTAGTACGACCGACACGAACTGCACGCCCGCCGGGATGTTGATCCACATCTGATAGTGCCGCAAATGGTCGGTCGCGGGCAGATTAAGCACTGGTATCGAAAACCAGTACAACTGGTCGCCGGTGGAATTCGTAGCGAAGAGAACTATGCTGCTTAGACCATTGGTCGAATTAGTTGCCATCCAAGCGCCGAACAAGACCCGGCGGCTGCCAGTCACCGGCCAAGGGTGGCTGGCAATCTCGCTCCAGTGGCCGCCCGAATCAGGCTGGTAAGTCCAGTTTGTGGTTACTTCTAGTCCCGGAAGTCCTCCGACCACGTCTGGGATAACTCGATCCGTGAACCGGGGTGGCCACCCCGGGGCAGTCCACCCCGTTGTGCCTGCCTGAAACGTACCGTTCATTACCTCATTGGGCGAAAGCACCTGAGCGCTGTTAATGGTGCCCGCCCACAAGATTGCCACTGCCACGACCGCTGCCGCGGTGCCGATCCCCCTCGAGACCCTGCGATGACGAGCTCGAGGGATCAACCGTTTGCTAGCGGCGGACCTTCTCTGCCGACGGGTAGTATCAGTCACGACGTGGTCCTTCGCCACGGTCGCAGAAGGTGGCGTAATGGGCTCGCGGTAGCCATCGACCTCCTCCCCGGTCACGACGAGTGCGACCATGGCGATGAGAAGCGTTAATCCAAACAAGAGGGCGAGGTACCCGGAAAGGGTCGAGCTATCTACAACGAATTGACCGTTGAAGCACATTCCGTTGGTGCAGGCCAAACTGATGGCCGCGGCGACGATAGCCGCCGCCAGAGAACCGACAGAGACAATGACCAGCCCAGGGAATGCGACAAGTCCCCGCAGTCCCCTAGGTGGGGATGCAGAGCCATAATCCTGGCCCACCGTGCGTTCGTCGGCACCGTCGAACAAGGCGCCTTATAGGTACGTGGCGGCATATATTGTATTGCGTGACCGATCTCCTCCAATCCGGGAGGGTGCCATGTCGCGAGTTGTTGACGGACGATGGACCCTCCTCGGGAATCGGCAGCAGGACCCTTGTCACCAAGCGACAGCCAGCCCAGATCCGGAGGTTCTGTGGAATCAACAATGGCACTCGCTCTCGCTGACTGGTTCGTCTAATAGGACCGCGGCATATTTCTCCCTACTCACGGGTTCTCGTCTCGTTCTCGGTTATCCCCCAAAGAAGTTTGTCCCTCCTTCTTCCGCCCCGACCTACATTCCGCAGAGTGAAACGAGGCAATCCTCGTTTTTCCCTGACGGGCGCCGTCAGGATGCGTAGACCTCTTCAGGGACCCCGACCAAGTGTAGCTGCTGCCGCTGTTGCTCCGTCAACGTCGGCCCGAAGATCTCGACCATCTCGCCCTCGTGGTGAAGACGATGGACCTCGACCCGCTCGAACGCCTCCAAAATCTTCTCCGTCGTCGGGGCCGGACACGGTCAACCCACGGGGTAGAGCGGGATGCTGGCCAGCCCTTCCCGCTCCGTCCATCGCCGCACCTCTCGCTGGATGAGCTGCTCCACCCAGAGCGCGAGGAAGTAGACGAACAACAACGCCTCGATCCGATTGGCGTTCTTCAGCAGCACCGGCGCGACATCGTAGACCGTCTTCAGCTGCTCGTGACGCTTCTCCAGCCAGGGCTGGAAGTGGTGCTCTCGAGCAGTTCCTTCAACGACAGCCCCCGTTCGTTGGTGAGCAACGGGAACATCCCGTCGCTCTTCGCGTCGTACGCGATCACCTCCACCTTCGGTCGTGGCACCACGTGGAAGTGTACCCGCGCTTTGCGCGGATACCGGGTGGCTTTCCCCGGGCGGCCTCGCCGTTCCTGATGGAACCGCTCCACGGTCTCCTCCCGAACCTCCCAACCTACCCAACGAGTCGTGGCCGCGCCCACCGCCCGCTTCACCGCCACTCGCGTTCGGAACTTCGACTTCGGACTCTGGAGGCGCTCCTCGAGCTCGTCCAGGTGCACCATCGCCCGTCCGATCCGATCCTCCCGAGATTCCCGATCCTGCTCCGCCATCCGTGAGTTCCCCACCCACACCAGCCGGAACCCATCCCCCGCCGGGATCGGCGACTCGGTCATCTTCCAGATGTCGACCGGACCCATCTGGTCCCGAGGGTCGGGCGACGGCGGACGACCTCCCACGGCGGCTCGTGGCTCTGCACCCACTCCCGGAGACCGCGGATCGTGGTCAACTCCACCGATGAGGGAGGGGTCTCAGAAGTTCGAGCATTCGCCATTTTCACACTACGGAATGTAGGACTCGTGAATCGGTACGACTTCATATATCTCGTTTGCAACACCTGTTCTCGTTGTTCAGATTCGGAGGAAGCATGACCGGAGAGGTGAAAGCCGAACGTCGGGTGCCCTTGCGTCGTTTCCTCGTGACGTTTCGTAGCGGGGCCCGCCAACTCTTCTCCGACCTGTCTTTGGACCGTGCAACCTGGAGGGTGGTGATCATCTGCGTTGCCGCCCTCACCGGATTCTACCTCGGATTGATGCTCCACTTTACAGGTGGGAGACTCTACTTTGAGCAGGATCTTCCGGGATTCTACAACCTGTACGACGTATTCCTACCCGGTATCACCCTTGGGTACCCTTCGGGGATTTTAGCGAACCTTATCTATGGCGGTTCCTTTTTGGTGGGTGGCTCTAATTTCTACATCGGGGATTACATCGCCATTTCCCTATCTCTAGCTCTGACTCTCGTAGCATGGTTCCTACTCACCCGTATTCTTTTGAAGGGAACTCTCGATGGAACCTCGCTCACGGTTGCCTCTGTGGTTTCGTGCTTACTGTTCGTAGTCGGACCCGTGGCGATCGCCAACTCCAAGACGAGCTTCGCGAATGGTCCGGCTCTTCCATCTGAAGCATTCGCGGTCCTCTTCATGGCATGTTCCATCGCTCTCGCGCGGGCGAGGCCGCGATCCTTGCGGAGCGACTTGCCGTTAGCGGCCATGCTCGGGGTAAGCATGCTTTTCTCCCTTGCCGTGCTTCCTACACTGGCTCGAAACTACTTGCTACAGTTTCTGCTGTTCTACGCCCTTGTGATTCTCTACGGACTCCTTCGTCCGGCAGGATTCCGGCTCGATTCACTGCGCCTAGTGGGGAGGAGATTGCTCCTTGGAAGTGCGGCGATGCTCCTGGCTGGCCTCGTAGCGTTCCTTCCTATGATCCTGAATCCCAGCGCATACCTTCCGAGCATTCATGCAGCTGCCTCATCGAATGCGGATCTATCTTTCTACGTGGGTCAATTCAACTCCATGGCATTCTCGATCAGGCTCTTCGGCAACTGGGAGGCCCCATTCAGCCCCTACTACGCGCTGTATTCAACACCAGGGCTAATCGCGTACCTTTCGTTCTTGTGGCCGACGCTCCTGTTCGGCTCCTGGGTGGCCGCCATATTCCACCGCCGGCTACGACTTCTGGCACCCGGAGTGCTCGTCACCATGGTCCTTCTCTTTTGGTACACGGCAGGAAACCCGCCGCTAGGCCAGCTTTGGACTGTCATCATTTCCGTGCTGCCTTTCGGGTACCAGCTCTTGCCACCGGATCAGGTCATTGGCTATCTTGAAGCATTCTACTACTCCTTTGTAGCTCTCGCAATCGTTTGGGCGAGCGTGGCACTAATCGGGAGGGTAGGCTCACTTACCACGAGGGATCGACATCGCAGCATGCCCGGTCGGCCTCAGCTAGGGGTGGCACAACTTGTAGTCGTTGGATGCGTCACTGGTCTTCTCGTAGCGTCGATGGCCCCTGTGTTCACAGGTGCTCCTGAGACGATTTCTTGGAACGGCATTCCGGCTACCTACGTTGTACCCCCTTCTTACACGAGTGTAAGGACCTTCCTAATGGACCGCTGCACGCCCACCGATTGCAGCACGCTTCTGCTACCGCAAACAGGAGCATATGTGATCCTTAACTGGGGGAGCTATGGGACCTATTGGGGAATAGGCACCTTCTACCAGCTCTATTTTGCCCCCGTTACAGTCCTTGGGTCAGGTGCATTTGGCGGTACTTTCCAAACATCCTCGCAGGCCGCGGCGTACCAGAACCTGACATCGCCCGTGATTATAGAATCGGGCACCTCGAACCTGACCTTGAACCCACGATGGCTGCCACTCATGGAGGACCAT
>JAKBKR010000039.1 GCA_021832495.1 bacterium
GATCTGAGCACCCCAAGTGGGCGACTCGGTGAATGTGACCGATTGCTGGCCCAGGTCCACTCCGGGCAGGGAAGCCGTGGGCGCCGGAACCGTGAGCGCGGCGGAGTTCACGTTGAAGGACAGAGGTGAGCTGGTCACCGTGTTGCCATTCGTGTCCGTCACCGCCACGGTGATGGAGCTGGTCCCGGTGGATTGGGCGGCGCAGGTGATCGTGGCGCTGTTTGCCGGCGTGCATCCCGTCGGGAGCCCGGACCATGTATACGTGCTGTACGTGCCAGACCCTCCGCTGGGCGAGGCCGTGAACGTGACGGTCTGGCCGATATCGGCAGGGTTGTTCGTCACGGTGGGGGTAGGGACGGTGAGGGCGGAATCTATCGTGATGGTGATCCCCTGTGTCTGAAGAGTGCCTCCCTGATAGCTAACGCACGTGTTCGGGCTGTACTCGTCAATGTAGGTAGTGTTTCCTATGTAGACAGTGCGAGGGGAGGGCCAACTATAGGACCAATAGTACGTGGGACCCTGCTGTTTGCACAAGTCAGGTGTCGGCGTGTAACCAGAGACGTACCATGTGCACCAATCCGCTTGACCAGGGGCACACTGGGTGGACGGGGAAGTTAGGGTGAAGTCAACCAGCTGATTGGCGTCGACCGTAGTCTGAGAGGCTGTAAGGGACAGGCCGAGCACCCCCGTGGGTGCCACACCGACGTTGGCGATCCAAGTGTTCCATGCAGCGTTCCCGGTATATTCCCCCTCTACCCACAGGCTGTGGGGATTGCTCGGGTCCGTGGCCGCGCCGAAGTAGTCCCCGTACCTTGTACTCGTCTGCGGAGAGGTCCCTTGGGCGAGCCAAGAGGAGCCTGAGATGGTGTTCGCGGACGCATCCCACGATTGCCCTGCGATGGCTAGGGAGGGATAAATGGTGGAATCCGACGTGGCAAACTCGACAGCAAGGTCGCCGCTAGCGTCCTCTGCAAGTACCGGGTAATAGTCAAACTGTGACCCGGACTGGATTTCAAAGTCCTGCACTACCCAGCCGCCAGAGAGCACGTCAGTTGTAGTTATCCGGATGCAATCCTGCACGGGGTTGCCACAACCTACGACCGTCGCTTGGTTAATATTGACTCCGTCAAAGAGCGCGGATTTAACTCCGGACGAACCCCATCCCACCACATTTACTAGATTGGAAGTCCCGGGCTGAGGCGCGTCCACGGCCGCCACGAACGGGGTAACGGCAGGGGTCCAAACTGGGGTCGGTATACTCGCCGCTGGAGGAGTACCGGTGATGTTTACTATGACAATGTTGCTGGAGAGTTCACCGACAACATAGCCAACGGGCGAATTTGCGAATGTCTTGGTCGGGACAAGCCACAGTCCCCATGAGGTCGTGGGACCCCAATACTGCCAGTATGTTCCGCTATTACTGAGCATCGGGCCCTTGGCGAAGGTCCATATCATTCCGCCCGCGGAGCATACGTCGGTGGAGATGGCGCAAAGCGATCCAGAGACGGTGATGAGGTTGCTGCTGATGCCGAGCCGGGGCTGATCCACGAGGTCTCCCGAAGGTATGCCATTCGACGCCCCGGTGATGGGATAATTGCAGTACCAGTTCACACCGTCACAGGCTAGCTGGATTGATCCCGAACTGAAATTGGTGGCAGAGACTGCGACGTAGAACCCAGCCGTGGTCTTGTCTTCGATGCTCATGATGTAGCGTCCATCAAAACTGTCATAGAGAATGTCGGGGTCGGTGAGGGCGTCTGCGCCCAAGCCTTCTCCCGCCCACATATTGTTTAGGTTGTTGGTGGCCACCAGCGTCCCTGTCTTGGTCCAAGCGGTAATCTGGAGATTGACTACCTGCAGGACATCGGAAGGCCCCACCGCAAGCCCACCGTCCGGAGGGTTGGGAGAACCTACGCTGGCGTCTACGCCTTCCCAGCCCATTCCAATACCGTAGCTGTTCACCAGTGGAGCCCGCACCCCATCGATTGCTACAGCGTCTCCACTCACTGTCAAGTTGCTCGGCGCGGCGGGTTCGGACCCGCCTCCCCCAGAATAACCGTGTCCGCTGGGGATTACGGCGGAATTGGATGCCTCCCTCGGTCTCTCGGCAAATGGGGAGGGTGGGGGCAGCGGGATTGCCGTGCTCAGGAGTGCGGATCCTGGGCCGGATGGCTGGACAGCGTGGGGAGGGGAGACGTTTTCGCCTCCGGGATTGCGTGCCACTGCGGGGGTAAAGTTCTTTTCCGTTGCCCGGACACCATTAAGAGCAGAGGATGCATGAACGACCTCCGGTGCTCCGGACCAATGAGTTGAGGGACTCATGGCACTCAGGAGGTCCCTTGTAGGACTCGATGGCGTCGAAAACGCTCGGGGCATGTCGGACGTCTCAGAGAGGGGTACCCCGGCTGACTGGGCCACACTCTGCAAGGAGAGCAGACTCCCTGCGGGGAGAACCAAGGTCAGGAGAATCGCTGCAATGACCATTCGCCGGATTGGTGAAAGTGTGTTCCGAGAGCACTTCGTTGATTCCGCTGCGGAGGGTCGCAGGCGCGCCTTGAGAAATCTTCCCAAGATCACTGGGTCAGAAACGATTGTGGGTACCATCACTTGCCCCCTCATTGTCCGACCTTACACCACACCGCTGGAGAAAGAGAAAGCGTCCTCGGCTGGCCAGGAGGCGGCGGCTGTTGATAGGGTGCATACCCGGTAGTAGCAACCGTCTGCGGAGTCGGTTGGTAGGCTGGCGGGGAACGCTTCTTGGTTCGCATCTTCAAAAAATAGATGAGGGCGAGCGCAACGCCAGCGGCGACCACAACACCCACCACGACCCAGAGGGTCCAACCGTTACCCTGGGAGGCGGAACCCCCGCCGCCACTCGTCCCGATGGAGATGGTCTGCGTGACGCTCTGTGTCGTCCCATTGGAAGTGGCGACGAGCTTGATCTCCTGAGATCCCGGCGTACTTCCTGCAGTGAATGTCACTGTGGCCCCAGTCTTCGCGCTGAGGGTTCCGAGAGGGGTTCCCACCAGCATCCAAGCATAGGTGATGTTGGCTGGGCATCCCCCAGAACCGCAATGGGGTTGAGCTGAGAGTACCACAGAGGAGTTCGGGGCGAGCAAGGAGGGAACTCCGCCGATGTTGACGGAGCTAAGGGTTCCCGTGCCACCGCCTCCCGATCCGATGGTGATGACACCAGAGGCCAACTGAGAGGTTCCCAGAAGTTTGGCGGTGACGGAGATCACCTGTGCTCCGGTCGCACTCCCCGCGGTGAAGACCGGGGACGCGGAGCTCGTTGAGCTCAGCGAACCTAGGGTGCTCCCTTGGAGAGCCCAAGAATATGTGACCCCCGACGGGCAAGGTCCCCCGCTGCAGGTGGGGACCGCGGTCAGGGTGACCGAGGCCATTGGAGCGAGGGAGGAAGGGATGCCGGATATGCTTACGCCTGTGAGGCTCCCGGACGAGCCCGAGGCGCTGGGGTTGACGACGGAGACCCATCCCGGTGTTCCGGTGGCTCCCCCGGCCTGAACCGTGACGTAGATGTACCCGTTGGAGCTATCGAACACCTCGGGTCCGGGAAAGTTGACCGTTCCCGAAGTGGGTCCTAGAGGGATGCTCCCCAAGACCTGATTGGTTGCGCCGTTGACCACCGTCATGTTGTCGTCCATGTTTGAGATATAGAGATACCCATTCTGACTATCGAAGACCACCGATACGGGAACCGTCGGCAAGGGGATCGTCTGGATCAGTGCGTTGGTGGCACCGTTAATCACGTACATGTCCATGTCATAGTTGTTTCCCAAGACATAGATGTCACCGTTCGTGGTATCCACTGTGCACCCCTCCAGGCTCCCACCAGAGATGGGGATGTCGGAGACCACGGCATCGCTCGCTCCATTGATCACCACGATATCGCCCGGGGCGGAGGGTCCAGAAGAGTTCCCCCGGGTCACGTACATGTTGCCATTCGCCGTGTCAAAGCAAAGCCCCACAGGATTGTAGTTTGCCTGTCCGAAATCCACCGGAGTCCCCGTTTGGGCTCCCGAGTTTGCATTGTAGGAGGTCACATTGAAGTTGTTATTGTCCCCCACCCAAATGTCGCCCGTGGTGGGGTCGAGGGCAATGGGACCCCCGGCCCCGGCGGTGTCGGGGACCTGATAGAACATCGTGACGTTGGTATCGCTCGCTCCGTTGACCACGGAGACGGCACCCGCGGGCATCATGTTGCTGGTCGAGGCGATATCGAGGTTGGTGTAGATGTTTCCCGTGGCGGGGTCGTAGATGTCGTTCCCGGGAAGGTCATAGCCCGAAGGTTCTGGAGGGCTCGGATAGGGAAGTGCGACTGAGGCAATCGCCCTCCCGCTGGAGCTGCTGATCACCGTCAGGTTGTTACTGTTGACCAGATCGTTCGGAACGAACAGGTCCCCATTCGCGCTATCCAGGGCGATGCCGACGGGCCCGGGACCCACCGAAATGTTCTTGATGACCGCACCGAGGCTCGCGGGTGCGATGGCTCCGGGCCGGGCCTCAGACCCGAAGGCCGCGCCCCCCACTGCAGAGAACGCCGCCACTATCAGGAGCGCCAGAAGGCCGCACCATCCCACTGTGACCGATAGCGAGGCGAGAATGTCCTGCCGCGCACCCATGTTCGTCTCATCGGCTTTTCCTGACCCTTTCCGTCGTTCTGCGCACATTTGTCCACCTGAGGATTCCTCTTGGAGCGTGGAAGATTGCTGCGGCACCCTAGGACACACCGTTCGGGGGAACCCGCACAATCCTGTCCCAAGTCGCCCGCGCATTCTGCCGATGAGGTAATGTGAAGCGAGGCTCTTATAATGGAGGGTGTTATTCTCAGATATTCATTGCATGTCACCTGAAACCTACGCACACAGTCCCCCAAGAATCGGCAAGATTGCGGAGGTCCTCACCCCGTCAGGAACATCGCCCCAGGAAGCGGAACCTGAAGGACCGATCAGACCTGATGAGTTGCTTCTGGCCCTCCTGGAGTGCGATGAACGATTGAAAGGAGAGTTCAACCAGAAGGCGTTGGCCCGGGCCACCCTACTCTCCCAGCCCACGGTCTCCCGTCTCTTGAGCACCCTGTACCAGCGGGGGCATGTCACTTCGCATGTCCCGGCACCCTGGGAGGGACGTCACGCCGAGAGAACTTACCGTTTGACCCCCAAGGGTGAGACATTCGCCCGGGCATTGTGGACGAAGCTCCAGGAGTACCCCACCCCGGACCCCCTTCTGACCTTGCGCGATCTGATCGACCTCCATCCAAACATCCCTCCGGCAGATCTTCTGCTCTTGTGCCTCCGACGGACCCCATTTGACGTAGAGGACCCTTCTTCGGCGCTGCGGCACCTGGATAGGATGCGGCCGGACAACGCTCGTCCCACGAAGAACACTTCATCCTCAGATCCTTTCCGGTCCGAACATTTTGCGCTCGTCGGCCGTATCCGCGAGCGGCGACGTCTCCTCTCGCTCCTCCGCAACGTGATGGGGTCCCACGTCGAGCCCTCCTCGGTAGTGCTGTTGGGCCAGGCCGGCATCGGAAAGAGCACTCTCCTCAGGTTTACGGTACGAGCGGCCGAGGCCCGGGGATTCCAAGTGCGACGCGGGCAGGTGGTCTCGGAGGGAAGGCTCCCACTCTACCTGCTGGGAGGTTTCTTAGACACAGCCGAGGGGCGCTCCCTTCGGGTCGCTGGCCGGGTTCTCCCGCCCCTGATGGTCTCCATGCTGGAACACCTTGAGCTGGACGCGAGGAAGAGACCACAACTCTTTGTGATCGATGACCTCCATCTGGTGACGGCCGATGATCTCGTCTTCTTGGAGTTCCTGCTGTTCGGCATTATGGAGAGGAAGATGCCCGTCGTCGCGGTGTTTGCGATGCGGGAAGACAATCCCCAGGAGTCCCCTTCCGAAGGCATCCTCGAGCGCATCCAGACCCTCGGTCGGACCGGGACCGGCCTTCTCCAGTTAGAGCGTCTCCCCCCCCTGGCTCCTGAGGAAGCCCACCTCCTGGCACAGCAAGCCATGGGTGTTCGCGCGCTTCACCCCGGACTGCGCCCGCTCCTTCAGCGACTGGAGGAGAGGGCCCGTGGTAATCCCCTGTTTCTCTTGGAGTCCATCGAGTTCCTCCGGCAACGGGGCCTGCTGGATCCTGCGCGGTTGGGAGAGGTCGAGACCCTGCCCGTTCCCGACAGCCTTCGCCGGCTGATCTCCGCCCGAATGGCCCGTCTCCCGGAACCGTCCCGTCGCCTTCTCGAGATGGCGGCCACGATTGGCCCTAGGTTCGATCTGGATGCCATCGCTCATCTTGCATGGAAATCGGGATGGGGGGACCGCAAGAAAGTCTTGGCCGAATTGGCGCGCTCCGTGAAAGAAGGGGAGTTCCTCGAGAGCGGCTCGGTCGGAGAATTTGTCTTTCGTCACCCTCTCCTGCCCGATGTTCTCCAGGAAGAGACCCGGGAGAGTGAACGGTACCATCGGATACTGGCTGAGTGGTGGGGTGAGCGCCGTCCCCTTGAGATCGAAACAGTCGCGTTCCATTGCTTTCAAGGAAGGGATGACACCCTCGGAATCCTCTGGGTCCGCAAGGCGCTGCGCGCCGCTCTTCAGGAGCCCGCTCCGGAGAAAGTGGAACGCTATCACCGGTGGTTGCAAGCCCTCTTGGAACAACGGGAAACCCCCATCGAAGCCCGCGTCCAGGAGGGACTGGGCGTGTTTGACGATTTGTGCGAGATGGTCGAATTCACTCCTCAAGGGCGGCGGATACTGTCCTCGCTTCTGGCCGGACATCCCCCTGAAGCGCTGCGTTGGGAAATAGAGACCCGGCAGGCAATCGATTTGGTGACCACGGATCCTCCGATGGCCCGCAAAAAGCTCGCCCGACTCGCGAAAGAGATCCCTCCGGGGCGTTCCCGAGCGGGCACGCGTGGATTCCTCCTTGCCATCGGCCGGACCCGGCTTGCGAACAGCGATGGCCGGGTCCGGGTCATGATCAAGGAGGCGTCACCCTTGCTTCGCCCTAGGAAGGGCCTGCCAGTTTGGATCCGGGCCCAGGCCCTGTACAACGCGGGAAGAGCATGGACCAATCTCGCGCAACCTCAGCGCATCCGATGGTGCATCACCCAAGCGCGCGCATTGGCCCGGACCCACGAGAGTCCCTATCTCCAAGGATTATGTTCCAATCTCGAAGCATCGCTGGCCCACACGGAAGGTCGAGTCCGCCCCCTTCGGATCGCCTTCGAAGATGCACTCGCGAACGCCAGGCTCTCAGGAGACCCGGACCAAGTCGCACGACGTATCCTCAACGTGGGCCTTGCCTGCATCATGGAGGGGGATCTGGTTAAGGCCCGACAGATGCTGGAGGAGTATCGACGGTTTGCCGAACGCATGGGAGCCACGAAGGAAGAAGGGATGGAACAGTACCTCGAAGGCTGGCTCCTCCTCCATGAGGGTCACTCGGGGGAGGCGGTGGACCTCTTACGCCAAGCCCGAGAAATCATGAACCAGGCGGGCAGAACCTACCTCTTGGAGTCCGTTCAGGTCCGGATGATCGATGCCTTGCTCACCCAAGGCGATGTCGAGGGGGCACGTCGAGAACTCCGGTCCGCTACGTACGGTGGGGAACTGATGCGGATGCAAGAGGGATGGTGTTGTGCGCTGGAATCCCAGACGGTGCGTGCTCGCCGGTTCCTCGAGCAGGCCGTCAAGGAAGCCTTGTCCCACCGGCATCTCCTCACCCATGGCCTCGCCCTAAAGCATCTCGCTCGATGGGAAGAGGGCTTCGGAAAACGGAAACGGGCGCAGGCATTGTTCCGGAAAGCCCAAAAACAGTTCGACCGGAGCGGGGTGATCCCGGGCAGCTGGTACCGGGAATGGCCACCGTCGTTCGTGAAGAAGTCGGCGACAAGCCTTGCGCTCCGCCGTCCGACAGTTCCCACGGAGAGACGACACGGTTCGCCCAGTTGAGCTATATCCCAGTACTTTCCCAACCACAGCCGACGGCATCGAATCTCGGAGGGTCATCCTCCCACCGTTTGAGTCGGGGTAGGAAGGCTTGCGATAGTTCGTCCTCCAGTGGATGTCCTGCACCCGTGTTACAGAAAACAGATCACTACCCAGTCGATTCCTTCCAGGGTGACGCGGTCTATCGAAGTTTCGCCCTTTGTGCCAGTGAGCAGGAGCACCCCTCATCCTAGGAGAGTCTCGAGGAAGGAGCTCCCTTGGTCCGGGGTTCGACCGCGGGTGAGCCGGGTTTCTCGCCGTAAAATCGGGGCGAGTTCACCCCCCCTTGGTTATGCTACAGGCCCTTCTCTTTACCGGAGAGGTTTCCACTTTGACGAGCCCCGGTCCGAGATTTCAACAACCGTTGCGACCCCATGAACGCGCCATTGGATATGGGGACTTTCAGGAGCGGAGTGCTGAAATGCCCTCAGCACAACGCAGTATTCGATGCGCGGACTGGCGAGGTTCGCGGCCAGCCAGTGATGGCAATGCAGGGGATACACAAGCTCCCAAAGGAACTCATGGAGGCAATGGTGAAAATGGGACCGATAATGGCCAGGATAGAGAGCCGCCCGCTCAATCCACTCCCCGTCGCGGTATCAAACGGCAGCGTGCGAGTCCTTGTCTAATCCCCGGTCTCCACCTGAGGCGCGACCAAGGAACTCGGCGGGAGCCCGCTTGATCAGGTCGTCAAGGAGCGCTGCGAAGTTCCCTTTGACGGGAACACCATGTCCTGGGAGCAGTACCTCGACATCCAGTTCCCGGATCCGGGAGAGCGACTTTACCGCTCGTTCCAGGCTGTTCGCGAACCTCACTGCGGGCATTGTGAGTTGCCCCTTTCGCTCCACCAATGCATCCCCCGAGAAGAGTATCTTGCGAGTCGGATGATAGTAGACGACCTCTCCCGGAGTGTGACCAGGGGTATGGACGACCAGGAGGGGCCCGACCCGGTCTCCGTCCTTCAGTGAGGTGGTGACCGGGGCATGATGGATGCGCATGAAGAGGCGCAAGAGGAGGGGAGTCGGGTCCTTGACCCTACCGTCCACGAAAGGCGCGTCATCGACGTGACAGGCCAGAGGGAGATGAAAGTTCTCAACTAGATACGCTGCGCCTCCCATGTGGTCAGCGTGCCAGTGGGTGAGGAGAATTTTCCCTACGCGAGCCATGGGCACGTTCGAGCCCTTGAAAGCCCTAACAATCGACTTGGCCTTACGGGAGATGCCCGTGTCGATTAGAAACGTCTCGCCACCCTCGCTGTACGTGTAGCAATTGACAAATCCGGGAATGCGCGCGACACCATCGACCACTGGCACTCCTGCAGACTTCTGAGTTCCCGCTGCCATGCTTCCACACTGCCCGTGCAGTCCCTATCGACCGGAATATTTCAAATGCTCCTTGCACGGTCGGTGGGCGTGGCTCCAATGAGCTAGGGTGGGCGTTGAAGCGGGCTCAGTCGGGGATTGGCTACGGCCGGGGTTCGACAGCGGGTGACGCAAGTTTCTCGCCGTAAAATTGGGGTGCGTTCACCTCCCCCTTGGTTATGCTACGTTTCCCCCGGGCCGGACCCTGCCCCTGGAGAGATATCCTCTCCGGTCCAGTCCGCTCCACCCCCGTTGAAACGACTCAAGCTTCACTCCCAACGCCTCCAAGATTCGCCGCTGCTCCTCGTTGGGCTCCGTGACTTAATTCAACCGCACCTCGGTCCCCGCGATCTCCTGCTCGTTCACCCCGATCGACCCCATGACCTCGAAGGTCCTTCGTTTCGATGGCATCGATACGGACTACGGTTTCAGGGGGTTCCGGGGCGGCGGCCGCGAGATAGTATTTACCATCCCGACCCTTGACAATCTCGCCATCTCGAACGGCGCGGGAGAGATTCCGTGCGGCCGTGGCCCTGGAAACGCCGAGAAGATTCTCTGCCTTCCGAATAAACTCGGAAAATGCAAGCGCCTTATCCTCCGAAAGCAAACGTTTCCAGAAGGCTGCAGTGACCTGAGTATCGTGTTCTCCGCTCATGGTCCCATTTCGTCCGGCTACACTCTCACATCGGGAGCCAAGTGTCCTTGCACCATTTGTATTTCGAGCTCTCTTACGTCGATAGACACCGCAACTTGCACATGAGGTTTGTTACGCTGGTCTTCATTCGATCGGATTATTGTCGGATCGTCCGCGGAGTGAACTTGACCAACATTCCCTTCACTGAGGAGGAAGGCCTTCCGAAGCGTAGGGAACAAGCAGTGTAAGACTGGACCGCCAGGTGACGGATTGAGGCCTCGTCATCGGAGTAACGTACAAGGTCCGACTTCAAGGAGGCAAAATTCGGAAGGCTTGAAATACATCACTGCATTACATTGATACAGAGACCATGAGTGCAAAGACCGTCGCACTCGACATGGAGGCCTACCTGAGCCTACGCCAGCACCGACGACCGGGAGAGACCTTCAGTGAGACGATCAAACGCCTGACCGGCCGAAAAAGATCTCTCTTGGATTTTGCGGGGATCTGGAAGGACATGCCGAAGGAGGATCTCGCCAAAGTCCAGTCCTTCCTTGCGGAGGGACGTCGACGGGATAGAATGCGCATGTCCCGAGTCCTTGAAGAGGCCTGATCGCCGTGCGTTGCTTAGACACCTCCTTCCTCATCGATTTCGTCAGGGGTGAAGGGGCGGCCGTACGGAGGGTGAGGGAATTCACTGATGAGGGAGAAAGGATAGCCGCTCCCGCCGTTGTTGTTGCCGAACTTTT
>JAKBKR010000040.1:0-10015 GCA_021832495.1 bacterium
GGGCCCTAGCTCCCTAGGCGCGCACTTGCCCGGGAAAGATTGCGCTTCGAGACTCCACCGGTGACTTCCGTCTCTTCTGAGAAGACGGCGCCTTTCGTTCGCTTATTATGGCGATTGTCTTGGGTCCTCTGAGCAGCGATGACCGATGTGATCGAGGGTATGGAAGCAGTGACGGTCCACATCCGGGACATCCATCGCGCTCGGAAATTCTACTCAGAAGTCTTGGGCCTGACGGAGGTTTCCTACATCCCCTCCGTTTCTCGGGCCGCCTATTCTATTCCCGGAACCACGACATTGCTCACCATGCATGTTCTCGGCGCCGATGAAGGAGGTCGCCAACCCGGAACGGTCTCGGGGATCGTCTTCTCGCATCATGACCCAATGGCCGCCTGCGAGGAGATCCGGAAGCGAGGGGGCACGATCGTCGATGAACCGGAGACCTTCCCGACGGCGTTAGGAACCGTCACCCTGGGCGTATTTGCAGATCCGGATGGGAACCAGTTCGTACTCCGTCACATCGAGAAGGGTCCAGCGACTGCCTCTAGGTAGTCCACGGGTGGGGAGATTTGCCCTTGCTTCATGCCTTCGCAAGTGTGCGAGGCCCACCTCGTTTCGGTGTGCCTGACGTCCTCGTGACGTTCCCTGACAGCCATTCTAGACGGTAGTTAGCCTTTGTTTGGAGGGGCGGAGGTCGCACCATGGGGTGGGCCAAAACTCTGGTGACCCCATGGCAAGTGGGTTCCTCGCCTTTGCAACTCAAGAGTATCGACGCGGGCGGTCCCCCTCTCGAGGCCCTCAAGCGGCAAAGGACCCACTCGGCCCTTCTCGCACCATGGTCAAGGAGGCGGGTTCTCCTGGTAATTCGCCGCCCATGCGAGCAGGGGAATGAGGGACTTCCGCAACGATCGACCCTGCTCGGTGAGACGATACTCGATGCGGACGGGGGTGTCCGGAATGACCTGCCTCGAGACCATTCCGAGCTTCTGGAGGTCCCGGAGCCTCTCCGCCAGTGTCTTGCTGCCCACACCGTTCAGAGCCGCAACCAGGTCATTGAACCGCAAAACAGGTCGGTTCCCCAGCACACCGATGATGGCTAAGGTCCATTTGCTCCCCAGGATGCCCAAGAGGTCCTCGGCCGGGTCGATACAATACTCCGTGTCCCCATCGAGGATCATGCAGGCGACCTGGCGCGAATAGGAGCGCCTTGAACTTCTCTCGGGCATGGCTACTTCGAGAAACTCGGTCCGGGTAATAACCTCGCGCGCGATGGCAGGGTAGCGTACCTTGGGCTCCCAGAGCCGTACCCACCGGTGTCGTCCCAGAAGCACCCTTTTCTTCCTTCCCTCGCTTTCCGACCACCGCGGTCGGTGAAAGAAAGGGTCCGATCCTTGCGCATCCTCACTCCACGCAGCAGGACATCTTGGAGACGTCCCGGATGAAAGACTGGGCAGCGAGCTTGACCCCCTCGGATAGGGATGGGAAGACGTGGCTCGTGGCGATGATGTCCTCGACGGTGTACCCGTGCCGGACCGCGTACGCCCCCTCGGTGATGATGTCTGTGGCGCTTGGTGAGAAGATGTGCATCCCTACGATCTTGTTGTCCTTCGGGTTGACTGTGATCTTGACCAGTCCATCCGTCTCACCCATGATGGAAGCTTTCGTCAGGTTCGCGAGGCTGAGCGTCCGGAAGCTGCAGGAACCGTTCTTCCGGGAGAACTCCTTCTCGGTCAGGCCTACCCCCGCCACTTGTGGGTAGGTGAAGACCGCCCACGTGGCGGACCTATGATCGATCTCGGCCTCTTGTCCGAACATGTTGCTCACGGCCACAACCCCCTCCCTCGCGGCGAGGGTCTCCAGGAAGAGGGTCTTGGAAACACAGTCCCCCGCCGCATAGATGCCGGGGGACGACGTCCGCATGGTCCGGTCGGTGATGATGAGCCCCCTCTCGTCGGTCTTCACGCGGGCCACCTCGAGGTTGAGGGTGCCTGTGTTGGGCCTCCGGCCTGTGGCAACAATGATATCGTCCACGGTGACTTGGTGCCGACCGGCGTGCGTGATGACTTCCACGTACTTCCCGTCCTGGGACTTCCCGGCGGAACCCACCCGGGCCCGCAGGTGGATCCTCATCCCCTCCCCTTCCAGTCGCTCTTTCAACGCCTCCCCTATCTCCGGTTCTCCTTGGGGAAGCAGGGAGTCCAAAGCCTCCACCACGGTGACCTCCGCACCGAAGTGAAGCAAGGCCTGTCCCATTTCGAGCCCGATCGCCCCACCCCCGATGATGGCCACTCTGCGTGGGAGTTCGTTGAGGTTCCAAAGGGTGTCGCTGGTGAGGTATCCCGCCTCCTTCAGTCCGTCGATCTTCGGGACGGTCGGAGTGGATCCGGTCGCGATGATCACTTGACTACCGGACACCTCACCACCGGAAGGACACTCTACCTTCACGGTCCTCTCGTCGAGGAACGATCCCAACCCTTCGATGAGGGTGACGTTCGGGTAGTGCCGGATGACCTCCTCGTATTTCGCGGACCGCGCGTGGTCCACATAGGCGCGAAGCCCATCCATCACCTTCCCGAAGTTAAGCTTCGGCCCGACCGCCCCTACCCCTGGCATCCTGGGGTGCCGGGGGTTGAATGCCAAGTGGGAGGCCTCCAAGAGGTATTTGGACGGGACGCATCCCACATTCACACAGGTGCCCCCGATGGGTCCTTTCCCGATCATGGCGATGGTCGCTCCCCCCGAGGTGAGCTCGGAGGCCTTGATGGCGGCTGAAAATGCCGCAGCCCCCCAACCGAGGATCACCAGGTCGAACTGACGAGAAACCATGGGAATTCACTCCGCACGCTTGACGAGCGCCTTGTAATGCGACCGCTCACCAAAGATCGGAACCCTCAGGAGATCCTCCGGGGTGATGACCGAATCCTCTATTGTGACCTCGGCGGTTCCCGCCCGGACATCCACGATTGCCTCCTCCACACCCTTTTGGGAACGGAGTCCCTGGGCCACGGTCCTCGCGCAATTGTCGCAGGTCATCACGAAAACTCTCAATTCTACGTTCTTGGACGTCATAGCATCTTTATTAATGGCAATGTACTATCTAAATAGGAGCGATATTTATGGGAACTGTGTATGTGCTATGAATCTTAGTATGCTAGTAGAAATATGATATCTGATTTGAAAGTCGCTTTCCATTCAGACACTGCCTCTTTATTAGCCACGCAGAAGTGTCACTATTCGCGTGAGGTGGGCCGAGGAGCGATATGCCCGGGGGTGAGGTGACAAAGCAGAAGCTACGGTGCCCCGAGTGTGAGGCGAACGTCCGATCCGACCGTTTGGAGGCCCACCTTTCCTCTGTCCACCCCGGGGTGCCAATGCCAAAGGAGCTCAAGTCCCGGCTCAGCGGGGTCGCCCGCAAAGCGAAGGCCGGCAAGAAGAGCCGAGCCGGCGGGTTTTGGACGCGCGGACGCATCGTCGGGGTCACGGTCGGCGTTGTCGTCCTGGTCATTGTGGTCTACGCGTTCGTACGCTCGCCGGGCACCCCCCAGGCCCAGAACGGAAGCCCCGCTCCCGATTTCACCTTCACCGACTTGAGTGGAACGTCCCATAGCCTCAGTTCCTACCAGGGCCATCCCGTCGTCCTCTGGTGGGTCGCCACCTTCTGCAGCGGTTGCAGCCAGGGAACCGTCGTGTTCGCCCAGTCCTACTACTCCCAGTACCGATCCGCCGGCGTCACCCTGATCGAGGTCGAATCCTATAACAACCTAGGGCAGTCGGGACCCAGTCTCAGTTCGTTCGCCAGTCAGAACGGCTATTCGAACCAGGCGGGCTGGGTCATGGGTTATGGATCTTCGGCGGGAATGAACGCCTACAACCCCAACGGGTATCTCGACGTGTATTATGTGATCAGCTCCCAGGGGTCTATCGTTAGTTCGGGGCAGGGGCTCGGGGGGTCGTTCGGAACCGCCCTTTCCCAGGCCGAATCGTCGTGAAATGTCCCGGACCTCCCCTGTCCCGGTCTCGAAGCGGTTCCCCGAGGCGCGAGCCATCCGAGAAGTCCTCTCGCACCGACCTTACTTGACCATCTATGTGATCAGTGCACCCTTGGTGGCCTTCGCCTACGCACTGTTGTTACCGGGCCTTTTGTTTGAGACCTTCGCCTTTTGGGTACTGAGATACCTGACACCGACCGAAGCCCTTTTTGCCCTGGCCATGGGCGTTTTGCTCCCGCTCGCTCTGGTGATGAGCGCGTATCTCTGGCGACACCCGCGTTGCGAGGTCGAAGGTCAGTCCCCCAACCATGGGCCCCTTATGGCCCTCCTATTGAGCATTGTACCCAACGCCCTATGTTGCACCCCGATCATCCCGGTGGTACTGGCCCTGTTCGTCTCGGGGTCCACGTTGATCTCGATATCGGCCCCGGTGCAATACTATTTGGGTACCTATGCGGTCATCCTCTACGCGCTTTCCGCCTTGGCTCTCTGGTGGTCCATCCGCAGAGTCTCCGTCGGGCTCTCCCTGCCTGAGTTGGAAGAGTAACCTCGGATGACGTCAGGGGACCATGGGTCGACCTCCAAACATTGAACCCGAACAATACGCTCCGTGTTGACCAGACCATGGTTGGGGTAATGCCGACCCGAGGGAGTGCGGATTCGGCCGGGTCCTTGAGTTGATATTGCGATTGGGAACCATTCAACCGCAAGGGCAGAACCAAAGGAATGACCCCATCCCCTTGGGCGGCCCACGACTTCCACGTCGAGGGGCCACATGATGGACTCCCCCGCAAGGTTCATCGCCCATTCGGCTGGAGGACCGTAACAAACATACCCTTCCTTGCCGGGCTTGCGGCGGTGACAAAGTGACCCGAGCGCTTTCGGACCAGCCGACAGCTCCGCCGGGACAATGGGTCAACGAACCCACCATCCGATCCTGGTATCGCAGTCGTTCGCTCCGCAACCAGTTGACGGCCGACATTTACGTGCGTAACCTGAGCATACTCTTGGCCGGAATGCAACTGACCCCCACGGAACTCCTCCGCATTGCTAGGGAAGATTCGGTCGTTCTGCGAAATCGCTTGGTCGAATACGCGGAGTTCATGCTCAAGTTGCCGGTGGGGACCAGCGGTCGGGGGCATCAGGCCTCATACCTACGGCATTTGTTCACTTCTGCCGCCTCCTATCTCAAATTCCATGATATCGAGTTCCATCGCTTTCCCGAGCTCCGGTGCTACCAAGCCGCCACTTTGATCAACGAGGAGGTCCCGAGCCCATCCCAACTTCAGGGGGTCGCAGAAATGCTTCCCCTAAAAGGAAAAGTGATCCTTCATTTTCTTGCACAGTCCGGCGTCCGGCCTGGAGTGATCGGCGGGTATCAGGCACGAAAAGGCCTCACCTTGGCCGATCTTCCGGACCTTGACATCCCCTCCCTCTCCTTCCGCCAGTTTCCCTTCTTGATCCGGGTACGTGAGGATGTCTCGAAGAACGGAAGGTCGTACTTTTCTTTCGGTGGTGAGGAAGGCGGGAAGTACTTGGTCGAATACCTCTCCTCCCGTCGCGCGCGGGGGGAGGCCCTTACTCCCTATTCCCCGGTACTGGCCCGGCACCAACGAAGACCCGGGACACCCGCAGTACCGGGCTTCCTCACGACGAAATCCGTCGTGTTCAGCGTTCGGCGAGCGCTCCATGCGGCCTGTCCACCTAATATCCGATGGCGGCCGTACGTGCTGCGGGCGTACTTCTCCACGCGCCTTATGCTGGCCGAATCCGAGGGGCGCATTCAACGGGACACACGGGAATTCCTGATGGGCCACGACCTTGGGGTTTCGGGGCGATACAACATGGGTAAACGCCTCCCCGAAGCGATCGTTGAGATGGCACGGAGGGAGTATGCTCGGTCCGCCCACTTCTTGTCGTTCAATGAGTCTCCCCCCCCCAAGAGCCCGACGGTGTCCCTGGACTGGCTCTTAGAATCCGCCGGGGTTCCGGAGCCGATCCGTAAGAGCATTGATTGGGATAAGGTCCCGGAACGCGACCTGGCCCGTGTTACGCTCGAGCTTCTATCCACGAGCAAGACCGAGGGTGCATCGAGACTCCCTACTCCGTGGCTCAAAGAGCCCCGGTCGTAAATCCGCTCACCTCTGGAGGTGGAGATCGGGAAAGAGTCGTCGCAGATCGACATATCCGGAATGGTCAAGGATATTCACGAGCTCAGTTCTTGCCCTAGGGCATGCGCCCGCCCATAGAGCTTGTCTATCGGGAACTGGCCGTTTGCCAGGTCGGGTACGGTGGTTACACGGAGGAAGACGTTACCAAACTCCGGACGCCCTTCTTCTCGGACCCAATACCTACAGGAGATGGCTGAAGGGCTGGGGTTGTTCCATGCATACAACCCATTCACTCCCCCGTGCCAACCCCTAGGAGCGATTACAAGGGTTCCCATCTCCGAATATTGAGCGGTCACCCAGTGTCTTCGATCTCGGGGTAGACCTGTTCAGGACCCCCCATGAGGGGGGTTCATCGGTGCAGTCGATCGGTTTGATGTAGACGAGAGTGGAAACCCCCACGCGGACCGAAGCCGTAGATCTTGAGGTCTTCTCCCTCGACCGAGTAGTAGATCCGGACTCGCCGATACGTCGTGAGTCGAAGCCGCCAGAGCCCGGGGTGCCCCGACAGTTCCTTCACCCAGTAACCCGGCCCCGGTCGAAACGGCTGGTACAGGAGACCCCGGATGGCGTAGAGGAACTCCTCCCGTATATCGGGTGGGAGTTTTGCGAACTCCTCCTTTGCCTTCTCGTGTGGAACGTACTGAAGGGGCACGGGTCACTTCCCCTTTCGAAGAAGCTCCTCGTGTACGCGATCGAGTTCACCGGCAGGAAGCCAGCGGCCCTTCTTCCTGCGTTCCTCGAGCTCTGCCAGCCATTCAGGAGGGTCATAGTCGTCAAGCAGCTCTAGGAGGAACTGGTCCCAAGTCTTGGCCCCCGTCTTCTTGGCCTGTAGCTCCTGCAGAACCTCGGAATGGATCGGGATGCTGGTCATGCGTCCTGTGCTCATCGACCTAGTAATTGTAGCAATGGCATTTATCATTTGCCCTGCCTCGTCTGACTGCTTGATAGACACCGGGCAAAGGCTCGAAAAAGGGTAGGATGTTCTCACGAGGGCTCTTACTCAGAAGTTGAGTGGGCCTTAAGACGCAGGTTCCCTAAAGATTGACAATGCCTTTCCCCCACCATCCCAAGAAGCATCGCGAGCCGGCACTCTTCACGGCCCGGCAATTCTTCCGGTACCTCGAGAGCACTGGCGAGAAGGTCCCACGAGCTCCGTCGACCTTCATCCTCTGCTTCTCGTCCAGCTTGGCCAAGTTTGCGGTCGGGGCGCTACATGCCCGTCAGGCGACGTAGGCTCCGGAGTTGGTTCTACGTTCACCAAGGAGTTCCCTCGGACTTATCCGGGTCGGGATTGGCGCGCCTTCCCTCGCGGTGACGATGGAAGAGTTGATGGCCCGAGGCGCCCGCCGCTTCGTTTCGGTGGGGTTCGCCGGCTGCCTTCAGCCGCACCTTGACGTAGGTGCGACTGTTCTCTGCACGCGAGCGATCCGGGACGAGGGAACCTCCTACCATTATGCGAAGTCGAGCAAGTATGCCTACCCTTCGGTCCCCCTCACCGCCCGCCTCCGACGGGGGCTCGAAGCTCAAGGCGTGCGGGTCAGTGCCGGCACGAGTTGGACTGTCGACACACCCTACCGAGAGACAAGGAAGGAGGTTCAGATGTATCGTGAAGAGGGAGTACTCACTGTGGAGATGGAGGCGAGCGCTCTCTTCTCCGTTGCACGAGCCTCCGGTGTTGAAGCAGCGGCCCTGTTTACCGTCAGTGATAGCCTAGGCGAGGCTGGATGGGTGCCGAGATTCGCCGAAGCCAGGACGCACCTTCAGTCGCTCCTGAAACAGACGGTGGCGGTACTGAGTGAGAGTCAGCGGCACTGAGATAGCTTCCTTGGTCCCGAAAGCGGTCCGCAACCCATGTCCTCCTCCCGCAGAACTCCTGGGGCCGACCAAAAGGGTATCCCCTCGTGAATTCTGATCGCCAACGGCTCTCCTCCGATTCCCCCTGGCAGGAGGCCCCATCCCAAGGAGCCCCCCGCGTCCTCCCCCTATGACTGAGGAGGATCTGACGCTGGCTCGAGCGGGTTAGGCGGTGGTGAAGCCCCTGTTTCTCCCATTGGGAACCTCTTGGCCTTTCTGCACGTGTCGATCGGCAGTTGCATATGCTGCGCAACCAAGGACCACGCCTCTCCCGCCGCTCGCAGATCCCTGATCCTACGGACCTTCTCAACGGTAAGGCGTCGGGGTCGACCCACAGGTCGGCCACTTCGTGTGGTTCGGAATCCTTCCTTGAGTTCCTTCATGGCCACTCGAACTCTTTCCGCACGGCGCCGACTCTCGAAGGCGGCGATCACCGGTAGAATCGCGCGGAGTATGTCCCGTCCCATGTTCGGTCCGCCATCCTCGGTGCTGTCGTTCATCGGTTCTTTGAAGGAGTGGAACCGCACTCCTTTGGCCTCCAAGTCCTCGATGGCGAGTACCGCCTTGAAGAACCGCTCCTCACGAGACCAGCGGTCGAGAGACCAGACTAGGGGATGGTCCCACGGTCGGTTGGGTTTCCGCGCTGCCTCGAGCACCTCACGGTAGGCCTCCCTCTCCACTTTCCCGGTCGCAGAGGCCTTCTCAGTGTAGACGGATACCACCTCCCGCTGATGGGAGGCAGCGTAGGCGCGGAGCTCTCGCTCCTGTCCGGCAAGGTCCTGGTCTTCTGTGCTGACCCCCAGGTAGATGGCCGTGTTGTTCGTAGCCACCGGCGGTGGTGTCGGTGGCTTGCTGTTTCTTGCTGCCATGCCCTCAATAGGGGCAACTAGGGTGATGACGAATCACTGGACAAACGCACCAGCGGGAGGTGGCGGGCAACGCCCATCCTAGCGACACCCTGCAACTGATATGTAGAGGTGCAGTAGTTTAGCTCTGAGAACGATGGCAGCAGGCAAGCACAGATGAGGCTCCCTCGAGGGGGGTCCCGAGTGGGTCGCGCTGCCCAGTCCCTCCTTCCTCTTGCTTTAATACTCCTGCATTCATGAATAAATCATGAGCACTGCTGACTCAATGTCCAGCATTCCCGCCCACCGATCCACGATTGCCCTGCTCCAGCGCCTGAAGCCCAAGAGCAAGAATTGGGACGACTTCCTCCTTTCTGCATTTGAGGACTTTCTCCCACCCGAGACCGTAGAGGAGCTGGAACGTCGAGAGAAGAACGAGAAGAGCTCTGCCTTCGCAGAAGTTGAGAAGCGCCATTCTCGGTGGGGAAGAAGGCACTGATCTGTGCCCGATTCCCCTCTTGCCACTTGGAAGGAGAAGTTCAGTTTCACGGAATCCGCTGAACGCGAGTTCAACGGACTACCCCCCGAAGTGCAGGAAGCCTTCCTCAAAGCGTTCCCCGAGTTCAGCAAACACCCTTGGAGAGCGACTCCAACCTTGGATGTGGACCATCTGCGAGACATGCCCAGCCGGTGGCGCCTGAAGGTAGCGGGAGGACATCGAGGGATCTATCGCTCGCTTCAGGGAGTGCCTGATTTCGAGATGTTTGAAACCCGTGACCAGGTCTACGAGAAGTTGAGACGATACTTCAACTCCCGGCCGTAAGGGGTGGGTTCTGCACACACGGGCCTGCCGGGCAGAGTCCCGCCCCTACCTTTCTCTCCCTATGCTCCAATACGGGCTGGGCATGAGATGGTGATGTTGACGAAGATGTCCTCGGAGATCATGATTGTGGTGGAGGACGGGTCTTCCGGTGGGTCGCGTGGGAGGTTGGGCCGCGGAGTGGTGGGAAACGACACATCAAAGGTGGTGGAGAGCTGACTCAGTCAGGTTTTCTATGAGGAAGCCCTCACGGGAACACATGGCCGCGAGTCGTAGCGGACGTGGAGCGGGGACGTGGTTGAGTGTTGTTCTGGTGTTCATCATGCTGGTTCTCACCGT
>JAKBKR010000040.1:10025-10725 GCA_021832495.1 bacterium
CTCGGGTCTCACCCGATCTATTCCTCCGCCGCTCATGAGGCAAAGACGGTAGCACGGGTTACATCCATTCCAGAGGCCCCCGCCGCGTCCCCATCCGTGGCCTACACCCTCGATCCTTGCACCAACCAGCTTTATTCTGGGAATGCCCTCCCCACGGATTGTGGTGGAACCTACCCTGTGGGCGTGGCGTATGACAGCGGGAAGGGAGAGATGTTCGTCACCAATATGTATTCGAACACTGTGAGTGTGATCTCGGATGCGAGCAACAGTGTGGTTGCCACCATCCCGGTCGGGGGCTACCCTGTGGGCGTGGCGTATGACAGTGGGAACGGGGACGTGTATGTGGTGAACTTCGGTTCGAACAATGTGAGCGTGATCTCGGATGTGACGAACAAGGTGGTTACGACCATCCCGGTTGGGTCCTACCCTTATGGGGTGGCGTATGACGGCGGTAAGGGGGAGGTGTTCGTCACCAATTCTGGCTTTGGCTCGAACAGTAACAGTGTGAGCGTGATATCGGATGCGAGTAACAGTGTGTTGGACACCATCCCGGTCGGGACCGAGCCTTATGGCGTGGTTTATGACAGCGGCAAGGGGGAGGTATTCGTGGCCAACCAGCTCTCGAACTCTGTGAGCGTAATCTCGGATGCGACGAACAAGGTGGTTACGACCATCCCGGTCGGGACGAATCCGTGGGGCG
>JAKBKR010000041.1 GCA_021832495.1 bacterium
ACGTTAATCAAGCAGAAGGCCGAGAGGGGACCCGGCTGACCTTCAACCCAATCGCTAAAGGATCCATCCCGATCAAAACCCTCCGCCACGGCGGGCGCCCGAGGGGACCGGGGGCCGGCTCGCCGCGGAAGGTCTCCAGCGTTCCACTCTCAAGCTTGAACCCAAACTTAAACCCGCAAGGCATCTCGTCCTTCCCGGGCCATGTGGGAGGAACGCGCTGAGATGACCGCAACACGTCCCGGGGTCTACCGTTCCCGTGATCTCGTGCCGGTCCCCCTGGATGTGGCCCGCGCCAGTTGGCGGGAACGCAGTATCTTGGGCGGGTCCTACGAGCCTCCCCGGGGAGGGTGGGATACGATCCTTCGGGAAGGCGAGAAAGAGATCACCCGGGAAATACACTGGGCGAAACCCCGGCTGGTCCTCAAGACCCGCGGGAGGTGGGTGACCCCAGGCGAACTTGAGGTGGTCCTGGACGTCATCCGCGGGCGACACACGACCGGACGGATGCGGGTTCATGAAAAGCTCACCGCCGCCGGCCACCAGACCGCCTGGGACATCGAGATATCGAGCGAGAGGCTCGGCGCATGGGCTCGCCCGCCATGGAACCGCACGGGAAAGGCGCTCCTCAAAGGCTTGCTGACGGAGAGGGACCACCGCCTCCACCGGATGATGGAGGATGCCATGGAGAGTTCCTGGGGGAAGACGGGCCCGTAGCCGGGGCTGATGGCCGGGTATAAATATCGGGGTCCGAACTTTTCCAGAATGCCATATGAACCCCCACGTTTGGGCGAGTGTGCGAAGCCGTAGCACAGTGTTTAAGTAGATGCGAGTCCATATGCACTCTGGGGTGCAACTCTTGGATTGGAACGTGGTCCGAACCTTCACCCGATGGGTGAACTGCACTCCCGTGGGACCACAGTTTGCCGCTTTCCTTGCCCTCCTCTCCACCCGGCTCCCCGGCCTCGTTCCCGTCCTCCCGGTGTCCGCCAACCGGGCACCCCAAACGTCAGGAACGTACACCGGGAGGATACTCCAGGCGGCCCACCGGAGGTCGGCGGCGCTCTGGAAGGCGGTCGCCGCCATCGGGGTGGCCGGGATCATGGTCTCGGCCGCCTTTGCCGGGATGCCCGCTCTGGTGCATCGGAGCGTTCCATCTGGGGGAACCGTCCTCGGAAACAACTCCTCCCCTCCGTTCTTCCCCTACCTCGTGCCGGGCTCCGACTATCCCGCGCCGGTGAACCTCTCCCTCGGTGGGAACGTCAGCCTCCCCCAGATGGACGTGACTTCCACGGCGGGAATACCCTCCTATCACCTCCTCGCCATTACCCAGAACAACGGCACCTACTCCCCAGTCCTCATCACGGGTTCGTATTCTGTGGAGTACAACAATTATTTCCCAGGGGGGTCGAGGGGGGTAGAGAACGTCGAACGAACGTAGGGGGGTCCAGGGGGGAATCCCCTTCGACCTTCCGTCATTTCCGGCTCCACGTGACGAAGCTCACGGACCGCAAGGTGGCCTACTTGATCCACCAGGTCAAGGGTGGGGGAACCCACCCTCCCGAGACCCTGGGACAGATGGCGGCACGCTGGGGAGTGACCAAACGGAGGCTCCGACAACTTGTTCAACTGTGGAGGAGTACGGGAGTCGTGCCCCGCCTCAATCCCAGGAGAAGGCCGCCCACTCCTCCCCTCACCGATGCCCAAAAGACACTGATCGCACAGGAGTGGGTTCGACGGCGCAAGGGGCCCACCAAGCTCTGGAGGGCCCTCCAGAGCCAGGGTATCGATCTTCCTCACGAGAAGGTCTATCGGTATGCCAAGAGCCAGGGTTGGAGCCGTCCGAACCCTCGCAAGCAGAAGAAGCGGAGTCGCTGCCGCTACGAGCGGAAGCACTCGGGCTCCCTGCTGCACGGGGACTACCACCGGACAAGCCTGGAGCACCCCTATGTCATCCTCTGGGAGGATGATGCGAGCCGGAAGATTCTCTCGGGAGGGGAGTTTTCCGAGAGCTCCAGCGTCCATGCCATCGAGACCTTGCGGGAGGCGTTGCGGGAGGCAAGAGCATGGAACTTGGAGATCCGTCAGGTGAACACCGATCGGGGGACGGAGTTCTTCTAGGGCTTGAGGATGCAGGTGTGCGGGAATCAAGCCAAAAACTTCTCCGCGATTTCTCTGGCACTCATGTGGGCCGGAAGAGGGCCACATCAGCCAGGCTGGTGCTGAACTGGGTAGTCCCTTCCGCCTTGCCTTGAAGACAGTTCCGTAGGGCCACCATCGTCAAGATCAGTTCTCCCGACAGGAGCGACAGGTCCTGCCGATGAGGTTCGGTTCGAGAAAGCCCTCCCACCGCCGCCGTGACCGCTCGTTTCAATGCGTTCGAGCTTTCGATGTGGGGTTGGGCTGTTCGCCAGTCGTATCCCGTGGCCTCCACCATGCGGATCACCTCGCCTCCCACTTGGTCAACCAGAGGCCGCACGTTGACTCCCCCCACGTAGACGTGGCTTCGGGTGGCAAAGAGACGCCCCAACTCGGGTTTCTGGCGGAGCAGCAGGAGCACCTTGTTGAGGCTCCCGAGGTTGTCCACCAGCCTGCTTCGCGCACCTGCGTTCATGGGAGCCGGGGAGTGCACGATGTGGCCCGCGCTCACCACCCCGAACACGCCGAAGAGCAGCCCGGCTGAGACCCGCGAGATGGTGTGCCCGTTCCCTCCGTAGATTCGGATGCTCTCCCCCACCACCCGGCGGGCCCGCGCCACGATGTCCAGGGCATTCATCGCCTCCGTGTCCGTCGAGGATATCGAGAGGCTGTAGATGGGCAAGCGGTACTCCCCGATGCCCCGCAGGTCGGCGAACCCCTGCAGGAGATATCGTGGGTGCCAAGTCGATTGGGGGTGGGTGCTCCTCCCCTCCCCTCCCTCCCCACCGTGTCCACCAACAGGGCTTGGATTCGCCGCCCCCGTACTTCCGCCAGCGTCTCGTGATAGAACCGGAGTTCCGTCTCCAGCGTCTCCGGGGTGACGTACCGCCGCAGGAAGTGTCGGAACGACACGAAGGCCGGATCATCCCGGATGCGGAGGTTTCGTCCCAGGAACCCGATGGCCAGGAGGAGGCGATGGGTGAATTCCTCCTCCGTGTACTCCATCCGGAACGAGCCATCCCAGAACTCCTGCAGCTTCTGGCGGTGGACGAGGAACCAATCGGGGTGGTGCTCCAGGATGACCTCATGGCTTTCCCTCGCCAACTCTTGATAGCCGACCTGAGGGACCCACTCGTCTCCTTCCTCTCCCTCGTCGGCTGGAGGAGCCTTCCTGAGCTCCTCAAGGGGGGTGAGGTCGACGGAGTAGGTTCCGGACAGAAGGGCGTCCAGTGTGGACCTCGGGAGTGGCCAGCTCTCCGGATCTGCGGGAAGGATGACCGCGCTGGCCCGGGCTCCCAGATCCTGATGAACCCACGAGCGGGTGAGGGTGATCTTCCCGCGGGCGAGTGCGTCCATGATCCGGTCGGTGAGGAGGGTCTTCACCAGACCCTCCTGCGAGGATGGGGGAACGTGGTCCAGGAGCCGCCGGTTCTTTCCCAGGCAGGTTTGCTCCTGTGTCGGAAGCTGAGCCCAACTCTTCTCCCCACGGGCGAGTTGCAGGAGGAGTTCCACCCGAGGCGTGTGCGCCATCACTTCCTCGGAATGGAATCCTCTGGTAAGGCGGGAGAGGATGATATGGAGCTTCTCGTATCGGGGTGCAAGCTTGGGGTCCACACGGAGGAGGGCGCGGGCGCAATCCTCCGTAGTTTCGGGTTCCTCCGCCCAACGGAGCAACGCCTCCTTGGTGGTCTCGGTAGGGCTGGCAAAATGGGCTTGCACCAGATCCTTTCCACGAGCCTCGTGCTCCCGGAGAAGGTCGCGGGACCTTGGAACTTGCCGGGCGTTGACAGACTGCTGGATGCTCCTCCTCCTGCGGCGGAGCTGATCGAGTAGCAGGTCTCGGGCCTCGGTGAGCCAGAGCGCTTGCAGTTCGAAGGTGAACCGAGCGGCGAGGGCGGGGGCACGCTCGGTGGGGGAGGATCCCAGGAAGGCGCTGAGACAGGAGGAGCGAGGTCTCAGCATCTCGTACCAGGCGTGGGGTTGTGCGGTAGGGTAGAGCGAGCGGAAGGCCGTCTCGGCCTTCTCCAACTTCTCCAGGGTCTTGGTGAGGCTCACACCGTAGGGGGTGGCAAGACCGCTCCAGTTGAAGTGCGTGTCCAGGGTGGTTCTGGCCACCGCAAGATCATAGCTCGGGTCAACGGAGACTTTGGTGTGGGTGAGCCAGGAGAGAGGGTCCATCCTGTCGGTGGGGAGGCCGATGGAATATGTCTGCACGATGCCGTAGGCCGTCCTTCGTGGGATGGAAGGCAGCCCTTGAGCTTGGCGCGCCAAATTCAGGTTGGCAATAACGACAGTCGGTGGAGTGAGAGGAGCTTCCTGCAGGGTTTCACAGAGGGTGACCATATCCTCAGTGGTGAGAGCCGGAGCACGCTTCCCCAGATTATGGAGGCCGCGAAAGGCAGGATCATTGCCCAAGAGGTGGTTAACCCTCCGACGAAGGGTGACTGGATGCATATGATGGCGGCGAGCAAAACCTGCCAGATCCTGACCGGTGAACCCCCCAGAAACTCTTTCACGCTCCTCAAGGAAGAGTCGAAGGCTCTCACGGGACAACTTGACACGAGGCATGGTCCTGCGGAGCTCGCAAATCCAGAAGAAGTTTCACGGGATGGCTTGATTCCCGCACACCTGCATCCTCAAGCCCTGATGTGCACGATGAAATACGCGACCACCGGCCCCCAACCGACTAACTCCAATCAGAAGTTCGCGACCGTCTCACGACCTCGCAGTAAAAGGTTCAGAGCTCGGCCGGTTAGGAGTGTAAGGTGTTCCCCGCTTCAGGACGGCATACACGATCTTCAACAGCTTGTGGGCCCCGGCGATGTTCCCTATCTGCTTCCCTCGCCTTCTCGCCACGCGCTTCGCCATCTTCGTTGCATCACTCCGCTTCGCGTAGTGTCTGTGAAACCATGACGCCTCTATGAGCAGCCATTTCACCAGGCGACTGGACTCCGTCTTCAGGTGTCCCTGGTACGACGTCTCTCCTGACTGGTGGTTCGTCGGCACCAATCCCGCGTATGAGCAGAGCTTCTCTACGTTGGGAAACCGTTCTATGGGGCACAGTTCTGCCACCAGCCCCAAAGCCGTGACCTCCCCCATCCCTGGGATACTGCTCAACAACAGAGCCTCCTTGCAGGAGAGGAAGGCCTCGTGGACGTCCCCGTCAAGCTCCCTGCAGCTCCTCTCAAGATCCACCAGGATGTCAAGCCCCCTGTCAATCTCAGGCAGGTGGAGCTCTCGGAGCGTCTCCCTCTTGCGCTTTAGCCCGAGAATGCCATCCTCATATCGAATCCCTCGGCGAAGGAGGACAGCATAGAGGTGGTTCTTCACGTCCTGTTCCTTGTGCAGGTAGAATACTCTGTCACGTACCAACTGACGCAGATCCCGGACAGCCGGATCTGGAGCGTAGGCTTTGGGTACTGAGTTTAGAAGACGCAGACGAGCCAATGAGTCCGAATCCACGGTGTCTGACTTCAGGCTGGCCTCCGAGATCACCTTGACCTTGAGGGGATGAGCTAGGACCACATCCGACCCCGTTGATTGGGCGGCATCATATACGTGGGGCCAGACGTTGCAAGCCTCCAGAACTACGTGCTTGGGTCCAGGGAATCGGTTCAGGTAGTCGACCAGCTCGGAGTCTATGGAACTGAGCTTGGTTTGGTCAACCCGATTGCCGTCCGCGTCCAGGACAGTCGCTACGATCGTCGATTTGTGCACGTCGAGCCCAACGAATACTTCCCCCAACATGTGGCGCCTCCGAACAGATGATGGGAGGCGCCGCACATCATTCTTGCCTGACATCGGGCGAAGGCATACATCTCATCAGAAGAGGTGTGGGTTCACATTGGGAGGTCGATATCAGATAGCCATTTATTCTTCGACATCGCATGGCAGGGTATGCCTGACCTCTGGACCTCTGCCAAGCGTAGCGAGGTAATGTCCAAGATACGCAGCCGGGACACGGGGCCAGAACGAAGGTTACGTGCAGCACTTCGACGGGCTGGCTTGCGGTACCGTTCCTATTACAAGGTGGCGGGCGTGAAAACAGATATCGTCTTGATGGACCTGGATACTATCCTCATGGTGCATGGCTGTTTTTGGCATGGCTGCAAGAGACATTACACACCCCCCTCAGACAATGCCTTGTTCTGGCGACGGAAGCTAGTTTCAAATCGTGCCAGGGATGCGAGGCAGGTCAGGCTCCTCCGAAAAGCCGGGTGGCGAGTGGTAACAGTCTGGGAACACTCGGTCTCCAACAACCATATGGCAGATCTCGTGGCTGAACGTTTGCGTCGGAAGGCATAGCGGGTGCGGAACGGGCAAGCTACGCGGGTCGGAGTGAAACGAGTGGCTTCCGGACCCTACTTGCCACCCGCTTTCTTGGGCTCTTCCTCTCGACTTTCCTTGACATGCTCGGCCTTCCATCCTTTCTCGCTTGCCTTTGTGACTATCTTTACTGCGTACTTCACTTGATTCGGATAAGGGTTCAGCCTCCGTGCGACCAGCCTGCCCATACTGAAGGCGAACTTGCGTTCCCACCCGTTGAGCATTCCCGTCTGCTTGCCCCATGCCGCCAGTCCGAACCATGATTCCTTGGAAAGCGGCGGGAACTCGCATATCATTTCAGCTTCTTTGCCAGGAGCAGGTGCCTCTACCGTTGTGGAGGAAGTGTTTGATTCTGTTTGCGATGGTCCCTTCCACAGGATTGGACTCAAGTCAGGCAAGTCGGACACAGTCTTCGCACACAAGGTTGTCCAACAGTCCTGCTTCTTGCACCACTCTGTGACGTTCATTCCCTCACGAGGGGGGGTGGTGATATGAGTGTAGACCATCGCCACGATCTTCTGGAGGGCTTCCTCCAACACTGCCGGGAGTGCCTGCTGGTTCCATATCGCCAGGAGGTCAACCTTCGCTCCGGTGAGGTTCGACAGATACGCAATGGAATAGGTGTCGATGTTAGCCTTGTAACCTTGATACTCTCCCTTGCGCACGATGGTGTCGCATCGGCGGAAGAGGATCGCCATGGCCACCATCTTCTGGAATGTGAGCTCGTCGGGCAGTGGCCACTTGTCTGATACGAGCAGGTCCATGAACCTGAGGTAGTTCTTCTCGGCCCCGAGACTCACGATATGTGGGAGCTGCCGCCACGACATGTCGTACTTGGCAAGCTCTGTTTTTGTGATCTTCTGCTGGACCGGAAACTCATTGCGGAATTGCCTTTTCTTCGAAGGAGTGCCCCGAGCACGCACATCGTTGAGGTAGGCAGCTCTCACACGTTCATAGTACCACTTGGTGGTTGACTTCCCTCTCTGGTCAGGGTTTGGAACCCAGAGCATCCGGGAGACCCTTTCCAACTCGACGTGATAGGGGTGATTCGAACTGAAGTCGCTCAGGCTGACCTTGTTCTGACTGTTGGCGTAACGTGCAATGAGTGGGACGGCCTCATCCACTTTGGTCGGGTCCTTCAACACGGTGAGCTTGAACTGGACAAACACGTTGCTCAGATCCATGCCGGACTTGGCAGCCTCGGTCAGAGTGGCGGTAGTCTGCCCACCGTTGACAACTTGGAAGTTACGGAGACGGCGGATTGTTGCGGACCCGTCTTGGCCAGCAGCGATGTCAACTTCGTCGGCTGTGGTGGAAATACCGTTGTTGTAAGCGAAGAACATCCCTGGGGTCTTCCGCAGGGTTTCCATCATTTCCTTGTTCACCTTGGTTCTTGTTTGGAGATAGGAACGTAGATTCCGTTCGAGAAGGCGTTGTCCCCAACGTGAGAAAAGGCCGGCGAGTACGGGACCTGGGGCCACTCCCACATATGATTGGTAGACCTCGTTCTCGGACGGCAGGGCGACGCAGTGAAGCCCGCCGGACAGCTGGTCCGAGTCAATGTCGATCGTCTCCGGTCCGGTTCTACCCTCGGAAACTTGAAACAACCGCTCGAGATCCCATATGTGATGGCTGACTATCACCCCGCCAACGCTGGAGTCAGGCATTACCTCAGATGCTACAATCCCATTGGTCAAGAGGAACACCCGCGCCCTTGAGATTTGTGAAGACCGTGCAGAGATACTCTGTGCCGGTTCGAATCCCGGGTCGGTCTCCTCAAGGTCCCGAAACAGTCCGTTCATTGACCGTTCGAGGAACCTCTGGCAGCGGGAGATGGCATCAAGGACTTCTCCCCTTGGAAGCCGATAGAGTGCACGGGTGCCGTCGAACACCGTCACGAAGAGGTCCAATGTGCCTTCTTCTTGAAGGTCCCACGCGTTGAGTTTCATTCCCGGCTGCTTGAAATGGGCGACTTCGGGCGTGAAACATTCGCCAAGTTCAGTCAGCCACGAAAGGATCTCTTCAGTGAACCTGTTCTCCTGAAAATCCCCGTTGTCAGCGGCCTCCACAGACTGGAGGACCTCTTCAAGCAGGTCTGTTGCGAACGATTCAAGCGTCACGAGGAATCGCCTCCTTGAGGCTTCCCTTTGAAGCTTTCCCAGACAACGTTTGGTTCCATACGGAACGCTTCACATGCTGAGAGCACGACCGAGTAGGAAAGGTCTCCAACGCCTTCGGAAAGGTCCCTTTCCACCAACCGTGGAAATCCTTCGGCCACCCTGTATGTCCTGATCTCTCTGAGCACATACCCGGTCCGGTAGAGCACAGATTGAGCATCCAGATACCCTGCAAGCATGAGGCGGTCGTTGAACAGCCGGAGGGCACCACCGTCGCTTGACAACCTATGTCGTACATCCTCGACCAATTGCGGCAGTGTGAGCCCGCCATCTTCCAAGCTGGTGAAGGAAGACGCCACGAGGTTCAGGGATTCTAGGCCATGTTCATCGAGTTGACGTTCATTGGCGATATGGACCCTGTGGTGCTGCTTGGCAGTGCTCGTCTTCACCTCAAGCCCTCGTGACCGGTGTTGAGCGTCATGGTTGGCGTGTGTGGGACCCACCCAAGAGTTCACGGCATCCACGGGGCCGAGTCCCGGCAATACATGATCCCGCAGTATCCATAGCTCGCCGAACAAACCCTGCTGTGCGTCCTTTCCAAGCCCTTGAACCCCGACCTCCGAGAAGAATGCTTTCCACCGTTCGAGGCGTTCGCGGACTACTAGGAGGGGGTGGGTGTTGGATTCTACCAGAACGGAGGAGGCGACATCGGCAACGACCGACTCGAAAATGTCCGTAGGACTGGCGGCTTCTTGCTGCAGCAGTAGAAAGCGCCTGGCAACCGGCTTCTCTTCGCCTTGGACAACGCCCGAACGCAATCCCGACCAAGACGGCAAGGTTGGGATTCCTCCTTGGTGGTCACCTGGGATTCTCACCAGGAGACATCGAAGCCCACTCTTTACAAGGACACCCAAGTGAGCTTCGGTGAGCGATGTCTGTCCGACGAGTCTACGGACCATGCCATCGGCGCCAGCTCGTGAGGTGCCGGCGGCGACATCGGCGTCGAGCTCATGCCAAGTAGTGCTGTAATCCATGGGCAGTTACTCCGATCCGTACTCCTGCTCCGAGTACACGTTGTTCACCTTGTACTCCACCTTTACCGCGGTCTTGCTGCCAGAAAAACTGACGGCAAAGCCCAATGGAGGCAAATTCAGAGTGAAATCGGGTGTCGGCGGGATCAGTTCCGCTCCCTCTTTGTCCTTCACTCCTGCCTTGACCCTTGCTTGCACGCAACCGGGGTCGAGAGGATAAAGGATGAGAAGGCCACGCTCCTTTCCCCGGCTCTGTCGGATAGAAATTCCACTTGGTTCGATGTCTGCAATGTCACTGGTGGCAACTTCTTTTCCGGTGTCGATTCTTTTCTTCAGGGTCTTCTGGCGTGCGAGGGCAAGCTCTTCGCTCGTGAGGTCTTTGGACTCGTGTGTTGGGCTGACGACGCGCCGGATGGAGAACTGCGCTCCAGGGCCGCAAGACTTCGGTCCACGGTGAGTGAGATTGATCTCCTGTCCACCAACACTCCGGGTGGTGATCGGGTCCCTGTCGGAACCATGTGACAGACCCTGCGCTTCATCGTCGTCCCCTGCACTGGTCCCTCGGTCCGGTCGTGACGCAAGGTAGACCGTCCAACGGACGAGCTCGCCCAGTGCCATCTGCTTCCGGATGTACTCTGCAAGACGTTTCCCGTTGGCCTTTGGCGCTCGGGGATGGGTAGACAAGCTCTCCAGAAAGTCGGCGACACGTTGGCCATCGACGTCGGTCCAAGTGTGACCCATCTCCCGCCCTCCTCCGGGCCGTGGGGGTCCCAAGTTGCGGATGAGCTGGTCGGCGCGGTCGAGGTTCCCTTGGAGCGCTTCAGGGGAGGTGGAGAAGACGGTGGATTCATTGATGGTCCCTTGATAGGAGATGAAGAGCGCCTCCCCATTACGCATCTTTACCGAGCTTGTGACCATCAGGTCGGGATGGGACCGGACCCGCAGGCCATAGCTGTCTGGAGTATCCCCCACGTCAACCATTGCCTCGAACTCCTTCCGAAGTTCCATGCTGGCGTCGGCGATGGCTGAGTACCACCGCACGAGTTCCTCCGT
>JAKBKR010000042.1 GCA_021832495.1 bacterium
TACACTCGTCCCCGGGACCTGGGTCGTATTCCACTCGAAACGGGGGGGTGGGGGGCTCTGGAGACCCGTACGGCCGGCAGAGTTCAATCCACGCTGCCGTATCCCGCGACCCGGGGTCGGAATCCTGAACCGGAGAGGTCGACGATGAGGGCCCGGTCCCCAGGGGACCAGGCCATGGGGCGGGTCAGGTTGATGGTGAGATGGCTCCCGTCAACCGTCGCGATCTTGCCGGGGGCGTCATCGAGCCCGAGCGAAACGTGCACCTTGTCCCCCTCCCCGGCCTTTCCCTTGAAGAACTTGCATGGGGTGTACCCCCGGAGCTGCAGCAGGTCGCCCGTCTTGAGCCCGTCGGGTGGGGCGAGCACCTGACCTCGTTTCACCTCGTGGGCCTCCACTCCCTTGAGAGCCAGTCCCACGCGCTGCCCCACCCCGGCCTCCACGACATCGGCATCGTGGACCTGCAAGGATCGGACCTCCACCATGGTCTCCTCCGGGAACAGCCGGAGCTTGTCGTGGGCCCGCACCTTGCCCCTCTCGACCAATCCGAGGGCCACGGTGCCCACCCCGCGCACCGGGAACGCATGGTCGATCGGCAGGCGCAGGCTTCCCTCCTCCGCGGTGCGCTCCGGCCAAGCCTCGACCTTCTGGCGCAAGGTCTTGGCGTCCAGCGGGACAAAGTCGTACCGTTCCAGCACCGTTCCCTTGAAGGTGTGCAAGAGCTCCTCCCGGCCGACCCCGGGGGCGAGGGCCACGATCCCCTCGCGGGCATCCATCATGTCCAGGGTCACGACGGTCTCCGCAAGATCCTTGTTCAGGGATTCGACCACAAGGATGGAACGGCCGCCCGCCATGTGGATCGCATTCAGGAGGGGAGGGAACTTCTCGGGGAACTGGGTGGGCTCGACATAGGAGATGTTTAGCCCCTCGCTCGACTGGTTGTAGAGGGTGATGTCCGATGCCGTTCCCTTCTTGCCGAGCTCTCCTCCGAGCGTTTTCGAACCCAATAGGGCACATACGAGCGATCGGGCCATGCCGGCATCGAACAGCGAAGATTTAATTAATTCTGCGTAGCCTCCTCCCGCAGCCAAGTGCCCCGATAGTCTAGTGGTCTAGGATCACGGTCTGTCGAGCCGTGGGCTCGGGTTCAAACGCCAGGAGGGAGACCCCCTCCTCCGGCTGGAAATCCCGATCGGGGCGCTGGCTCATCCGCTCCGCAACATAATATACGCCCGGTTTTTGCACCGCCCGATCATGCCGAAGGCGCTCGACGATTTCAAGGCCTTTATCTTGAAGGGGGACGTTGTGAGCATGGCCGTCGGCATCGTCATCGGCCTCGCCTTTCAGGCGGTGGTCACGGCCCTCGTGGCCGATCTCATCACTCCGCTCATCGGAGTGGCGGGCCACTTCGACTTCAGCTCCTGGACCTTCTCCCTCCACGGGAGCACGTTCCTGCAGGGTGCCTTCCTCAACGCCGTCATCTCGTTCCTGCTCATCTCGTTGGTGGTATTCTTCGTCGTGGTCCGTCCGTACGAGGAACTGAAGAAGCGGACCACGAAGGCGGCACCTCCCCCGGAGGTCACGACGCGGGATTGCCCCTACTGCTTCACCTCGATATCGAACAAGGCGTCCCGGTGCCCGAACTGCACCTCGGAAGTCACACCCACCGCCCCTGGGTTCGCCGGCTCCAAGCCCTCCAACTAGGCGAGTTCCGTTCAGTACTGCCCGGCCAGGTTCGATAGGAGCCGGAGGGCCACGTGCTCATCTTCGGCGTAGCTCACATGACCTGGGTCGTAGACATCTAGGAAGGGCATGTGGAGGTCCGGGAAGTAGTACAGATGGTCATAGCCGAGCGCCGTATCGGAGAGCACGGAGACCAGCCCGTCGTTCGGGGCGTGGAAGATGGCCCATCCCCACGCCGGGTCGGCCTCCCCCGCATAGACGAGCCACTCGGCCCGGGGGTAGGTGAGCTTGGCGAGCGGGAAGTTGTACTTGAGTGCGGTGAGGAAGGCGGAGCCAGAAATCATCTCGGAAGCTTGGTAGCCGCTCAGGCTGACGTAGGCCCGGAGCTGGGCCACGGGTGCCCCCCCGAGCGGAGAGCCGATGAAGACCACGTTCTGAACGGTCATCGACGGGAGGCGGTCGTGCTCGAGCATGTAGAGTGCGACCAGCCCCCCCATGCTGTGCCCGACGAGGTCGAGGGTGATCGTCTGCGACCCGAAGACGCTGCGCAGACCCTTCGCCACTTCGTTCGCCACGGCTTCGATGGGGGTGTTTGTCGTCCCGAAGAAGCTGCGGTCAGCATAGAAGGTCCCTGTGCTGAGCGAGAGGGTGAAGGTGCCATAATAGGAAACGACCCCGACGTGGTAGCCCGCGTTCACGAGCTGCTGGTAGATGTCGACCCCGTAGAACCAGAACGCGACCGGGTCGACCTGGGGATCGAAGCCGTGGATGAGGATGACCCACGGGGTCGTTCCCGTCGCCGGGATAGGGAGTGGGACCGGTGGGGCTATGGGGGGAGAGATCGCCCCGCCACCGGGGACGCCCGGCATCCGCGCGGAGGCGGTGCCCACGGTGGCCATGACCACGACGAGAGCAAAGGTGACGAGGAGCGAAGCCCGCATCGCGGGGACGGAGCCGTACAAGGTATTTGAACGTAGTCTCAAGGCGGGTTTTGTCAGAAAGCTGACATGAGGATTACAATTGATTACAATGAGGCTGAAATGCTTACCGACTGGATCCGCAGCATGAACTCTTAAGATACATTCAACGGACAAAGCCCCCCTTATGCTATGGGTTGAGATTGACCGGAGAACTAAAGTTTCGGCTAGGAGCCGGACTTAGGCCACAACGCACTTCTCTTGGGCTGATCGTACCCCAAGGATGGTTTCAGAGTGGTGGAGAGTGATCCTTCCCACACTCCCCCTCACCGCAGTCATAGCAGACGGGGCCATTTCCGGTCCTGCCTCTGCCGCCACCAATCCGGTCACCCCCAACAGTTCCTTCGGCATCCCGAACTGCATTCTTGCGAACACGGTCTGTGTATCGGGCTACCACACCAGCGACCTCGGAGTTACGTACGATCCTGTGGATCAACGGCCTATTCGTACGAGGGGCCTACGGAAGCGCTCTACGTTGTCAACAACGACTCCGGAAGCGTATCGGCGTTCGAGACGCAGTTTCGCTTCAGGATCGACGTCTTCGTCGACGCTGACCCCGTGAATGGCGACCTCTACATATCCGGGGAGAGATTTGGTCTCGTTGGATATGGAGCCGGGGTGGTGATCCTGAACGCGACCACATGGCGCATCGTAGGGCAAGTTTCGGGGCTTGGTTCTTTGCCGTTGTACGGGGCGGGCATGGTCATCGCCCCTGCACAGGGGAGGCTCTTCCTCTCTCGGAACTCGAGCGTGGTCGAGGTCAACTTGACCACGAACACTGCGGAAGGATCTTTCGGGACTCCGCAGCTCGTTGGGGGTTCGGGGGTCAGGTCCTCACCTGTGACAACGCAAACGATCGCCTCTATGTAGTGGCGGGGGGGGTCAAATCTCGTAGTAACACCCGGAGTAGCCTGCCCTCAGGTTGCTTCGGGTCTCCCACCACAGCTACTCTGGTTGATGCTTGTCGTGGGAATCATTGCGATAGTCGCGATTGCCTTAGTCCTCCGGCACAGTGGAAAACACTTGCGAGACGTACCCCCTGCCCCACAGAAGCAGAACCATCGACCTCTCCCATGACCGGGAGGCATGGACCGTATTCGGGTCGGGGGTGGGATCGTGGGCGCCCCAACGAACGCTCTCAGGTCAGGTCCCGTAGACCTTCACGGATCTGAGCGAGGAGTTGCGCGCGCTTGACCTTGGGGGCGTCCATGAAGTCTTCCAGCATCCCCTCCATCACCATAACGGTCGTCTTCTCCAGCGCGCCGTGGACAGCGAGGATCTGGCGAAGGACCTCGACCTCAGGCTTGTCCTCTTGGACCATCCGTACGATTCCCTCGAGGTGCCCGCTTGCCTTGTTCAATCGATCCAGGACTTCTTTCTTTGCGTTGGGAATCATATGGGTTTTGCGAAACGGGGGCCAGATATTAAGCCTCCCATTTTTCGTACACTTGGAGCGGGTCGTACGATCGCATCACCCTTATATTCCCCAGCCCCTGGGGGGGATGTCCCCCCCGGGGGGAGGGTAGTCTCGTTTGGTAGATTTCACAGGGAATCTGTCGGGATCGGGAGACCTCCGACTCGAGCCTGATGGAGGGGGGCCGGAAGGGTCTGGCGCAGGCGGATCATGAGGCTCGGAGATCGGCTCTACTACCAGATGCGGCGGTTCCGCAAACATCTTGCCATCCTCGGCGCCGTGATCGGCCCCGGGGTCATCGTGATGGTCGCCGATAACGACGCCGGCGGCTTCACGACCTATATGCTCTCTGGGGCCTATTACCGGTACAGCTTCATCTGGATCGTGCTCTTGCTCGGCCCGGTCGCCTACGTCTGTCAGGAGATGACCGTCCGGCTCGGGGTGATGACCAAGCGTGGCCACGCCCAAGCGATCTTCGAGGCCTTCGGTCCCTTCTGGGGGTGGTTCTCCCTCTCGGACCTCACGCTCACCGACTGCCTGACCATCACCACGGAGTTCATCGGGATGACGATGGCGATGGAGGTCTTCGGGATCCCTCCCCTTTTCACGGAGGTAGTCGTGATCAGTTTCATCATGCTCATGTTGGTGAACGGACGGTACTGGACCTGGGAGAAGATCGTACTGGCCATCTGCGCCGTGAACATGATCGTTGTCCCGGTGGTCTTCTTCATCCACCCGGACGTCAACGACATCTTCAAGACCGGAGTGGTTCCCGGGTTTCCTGAGGGCCTTGGGGGTCCGGTCCTCTTCCTCATCATGGCCACTATCGGCACCACGATCGCACCGTGGATGATCTTCTTCCAGCAGAGTTCGGTCGTGGACAAGGGGCTGAAGAAACGGGACGTCCCCTACGCGCGCATGGACACGGCGTTCGGGTCCGCCTTCACCGTGGTCACGGCCATCGCCCTGATCATCGTCGCCACGGTCTTCTTCGGGGGGGATGCGAACCTCCAGTCCGCGGGCGAGGCGGCCAAACTACTGATGCCCCTCCACCCGTACGTGGGAATCATCCTGGCCATCGGGCTCTTCGACGCGGGGTTGATCGGGGCGCTCTCGGTCTCTCTGGCGAGTTCTTGGGCCGTGGGTGAGGTCTTCGGATGGTCCCACTCTCTCAACGACCGTCTCGGGCAGGCCAAATGGTTCAACCTCTTTCGTCTCAGCATCATGGTGATCGCCGGGACGATCGTGCTGATCCCGGGGGCCCCTTTGGGCACCATCACCCTCTTCGTCCAGGTCATCGCGGTGACGCTGCTTCCCGCCGCACTAGTGTTTCTCATCGTTCTCTTGAACCAAGAAGAACTGGTGGGGGCATACAAGAACACTCGCGCTCAGAACATCATGGCGGGAACTGTAGTGGGGATCATCCTTACCCTCTCGACCGCGTACGGCGTGGGCACGATATTTCCAAAGTTGTTCGGGGGATGAACGTGGATGAGTCTCTTGAGCGATGCCGCAGAGAAGATCCGGTCCATCAATCGAAGGTATGCCGTTCCCCGGATCAAGTTGACCCGGGGAACGAAAATCATTCTTGTTGCGCTCCGTCTCTATCTGTTGGTCTTGGTGGGAATGCTCCTCTATGTGCTTATTGCGACGGTGCGGTGAGTGAAACCCGATGAAAGTACGTACCTGCTTCTCCCCCATCCCGGGCGCCACTCGCCCAGTGGCCAAGCCCAAGAGCGAAGGGTAGGGAACATGGCGGTCAGAGTTCCGGAAGAGAGGAAGGGGGTCCTCAAGTCGCTGGGGAAGGAACTGGAGGTTGCCCGCTATCTCCTTATCAGTGAGGTCGTGGACAAGAAGGTCAAGACTCAGGCAGGCGTCACTCTGGGAAGGCTGCAGGACTTCGTGTTCTTGGACGATGCCAAGTATGCCGAGGTCACGAACCTCGTGGTCCGGCGTCCCCTTGGCCGACCCCCCCTGAACATCCCCTTGGAGCGCGTCGTGCGCATTGATCCTGCGGAGACGATCGTCAAGGACCCACCGGAAGGTCAGGATTACTCTAGTTTCGAGGATGTCAAGGAGCTTCTTCTGCTCCGGGACAAGATCCTCGACAAACGCATCTTGGATACACGGGGATTCGCCCTAGACGTGGTCTACGACATCCAATTGCTCGAAGTCAGGCAGAAGCTCTTCATCGTTGCGGCGGAGGTGGGCCGGGAGGCGCGCCGCCGGAGGTTGGGAGTCTTGGGAAAACTGTCCGGGGCTGCGCTTGAGCTCGGCTACAGCGACCAGCGGATTCCCTGGAAGTACGTCCAGTCCCTCGGATCGGACCTCACAAGCACGAAGGGGGACGTGAAGCTGACCGTCACCCGGGAGGCGCTCAACCAAATCCCCCCCGAGGATGCGGCCGGGATCCTGGAGGAGTTGGGCCGAGAGGAGCGCCTGAACATCTTCAACGCCTTGAACAGCGAATCGGCCGCGAAAGCTTTGGGAGCCACCGAACCCCGTGTCCAGCGGGAAATCATTGCGGACACGGACATCGGCCGGTTGGGGCAGATCCTCGCGTACCTGTCCCCTGTGGAGATCGCCGACATCATCTCGATCCTCCCAGAGGAGGACTCACGCGAACTGCTAAGTCTGTTGAAGGGGGATGTCTACCAAAAAGTTCACCAGATCGTGGACGAGTACGACGTGCCGGCCTCGACCCTGGCGGTGAAGAGGGTCTTGCAGTTTCCGGAGGATCTCCCTGTGGAAGAGGCCTTCACGCGGTTTCGCTCGGAGGCCCCCCAAAGTGACGTGACAATGTACATCTACGCGGTTGACCCGGAGCGTCATCTGAAGGGCGTCGTGGACATCAACGAACTGCTCCAGGCGGACCCGAAAGACCGGCTTGAGCAAATCATGACCCGGAGCCTTGTCATGGTCTCTCCCAACGCCACCCGGGCCAAGGTCTTGGAACTTTTCCGAAAGTACCACTTCCGGGCCATTCCGGTGGTGGATCAAACGCAGAACATCGTGGGAGCGATTCGAGAAAAGGATGCGTTCGTGCTCGAGGACGAAGAGCGCAAAGGCCGACGGTATCTCTAGGCCATTTTTCCCCAATACCCCGGGACCAAGGAGATCCCGGGAGGCCCCACGGTCGCGATACAACCATCGCGCTCACGGTCTCAACCACGACCGCGAGAAGGCACGGCCGGCAACCCCCGCGGTAAGAACCTACCCGACACAGCCGGTCGTAAATCCGACGTTTCGCCGTTGGGTGGCGGTAGTACCCCCCTCCTTGGGGGTCTTCGAGGAAGGAACCTTCCAGGTCAATACATGGGGGTGCCGATCGTTTCGGTCGGGTCATCTACCCCCACCACGGCGTAGGGCTAGCTTTCTGCCAGTTGCGCTCACAGGGTTTTCGTGGCCTTCAGGGAAAACATCAAGGGATAGGCGAACCCCCGTCTACGAGAATGCCAGTAGCCATCTCCTCTCTTCACGAACCAGGGGTACCGCCTCCATGCCTCGAAGGAGAACTCGTGGAGGAAGTCGAGGTGCAAACCCGCGCCCGTGAGGGCGTTCACAACCTCCGAGATGGAGAAGGGCCACTCATAGCTCGTCATCTTTCGGTCCAATTTCCCATCGGCATATGATCCGTCGTGCTTGAATGACATGGGCTCGCCGTCGTTGAAGTACTTGCCATTGGTGCTCAAACGGGGGGTGGTTCCCTTATCATCAAGAAGTTGAGTGAGGGGATGGCTCTCCACCAGATGGAACGCGCCCCCCGGTCGAAGGTAGTGAGCCACGACATGGCCCCAAGCGGGCAAATCGGGCAACCAGCAAAGGACCCCGTAGGAGGTAAACACGATGTCATACCGGCCTTTCAAGTGACGGGGCAGCTCGTAGAGGTTGGAACAAAGGAAGCGGGCTGGAATCCTCAACTCCCTTGACATGGACTTGGCCGTCCTGATCGCCTCCGGAGCGAAATCGACTCCGGTGACCCGGGCTCCTAACCTGGCCCAAGAAAGGGTGTCCATGCCAAAATGGCACTGCAGGTGAAGGAGGTCCTTCCCCCTTACGCTCCCTACTTCAGCGAGCTCGACCGACAGGAGGCTGGTCTTTCCGGCCTTGAACTCTTCGACCGAGTAGAAACGGGATTTAGTGTGCATCCGGACCAGCGCATTCCACCTCTTGCGGTTGGACTGAAGGGCCTGCCTATTGGAGACCATCGTGTTGCTCCAAGTGTCCAGTGCTTATGTCAACCGTCGAGAATCCATCGCGTACCCCAGTGTACTCACAAGGGACCCGTATTGGCTGGCTTTCCCAAAGGTTCGCCCCAGCCCCCCTATCCCAACGGTCCGATCTTCCCCACCTCCAAGCATCTGATGATGAGGAGCCTGCGCGGGACGAGTGGTCTACGAGGCCGTCAAGACGGTGTTGGCCCTCGCTCAGGAACTTCCGTCGTGGTCCTCGCCTTGGAGGATCTTGTGCTCGATCGTGGCGAGGAGTTCCGAGAGGGAGGAGATGGATACACCGAGCATGAACGCCATGTCCTTCAGCCGAATCTGCCGGGGCAGGTCCCAATAGCCCGAAGCCCGGGCGAAGAGGTAGACCTCCAGCTGTTTCGGGGTGAGCATCCGGAGGCCGTAGGGGCGGTATCCGGACGGGACGGTGGCGATCGAGAGGCGGGAGGCCCGCTTCCGCAGTGCCTGGTAGAAGCGCAGGATCGCCGGGCGGGGCGCTGTCACGCTGAAGACGGTGCTCTCCCCGTGGTGACGGATGGGGAAGTTCGGGGGCAACCCATGGGCTTGGAAGAGTTCGAAGAGCGCGCACGGGTGGACTCGGACCCGGTAGATGGTGCGCCCCGGGCCCTTCTCGAGGACCTCGGGTGTGACGTTCGGGAAGAAGGAGTCGATCCTTTGGGTGATGTCGTTGACGATGACTCCTTCGACCTCGATGTCGTGGAGGACTTTTCCATCGCTCCCGGGGAGGATCCCGAGGACGCTCACCACCAGCCCGGGATACGCCGCCGCCAAGGCCGTGGGCAAGCAGCAATCGGGCCTGAATCGGGCCTGGAACCGAACCGTCGGGCATGGGCCGCACTGAGGCGCTCCGCGCGCCGCGGATGGGTTTCTGGGCTTCGGGGTCATGTTAGCGGAAGTCGGTTCAGAAGGGCCTCGGAAACATACCGGCGAGCCAAAACGGGATCGGGGGCTCGAGCCGATCCATCCCGCCTGCCGAAGTCACAAACCGTAGTAGAATTGCTAACCATGTGGTGGTAGAAACACATTTTGAGCTCCCGATGCGTATTTTTGGGTAAATACAAAGGAGATTTGAAGCTCCCGGGTCCGCCATCCCTCTCCGGTGATGGCTATTGTAGTTCCTCCCGGAGGGCCATCTGCCGCCGTTTCCGGTGATAGGTGACGGCGAACCGGTGGGATTCGTCGCGCACGTGCCTAAGGAGTAGCATCGCCGGGGAGTTCCGCTCGGGCCGGAGCGGCACGGACGCACCGGGACGGTAGATCTCCTCCTCCTTCTTGGCGAGGCCTATGAGAGGGACATCCTCTTCGAGATGGAGCTCGGACAGGGCGCCATAGGCGCTCGAGACCTGTCCGGCCCCGCCATCGATGAGGAGGAGGTCGGGAAGCTCCTTGGCTTCCGCCTGGAGCCGGCGGAACCTTCGGAGGACCACCTCATGCACCATGGCGAAATCGTTCATGCCCTCCACCTCCCGGATCCGGAACCGGCGGTACTCGTCCTTCGCGGGCCGCCCGCCCCGGAAGACGACGAGCGACCCGACCGCTTCCACTCCCTGGAGGATCGAGATGTCGATCCCCTCGATGTGGTCCGGGGGAGCCCGGAGCGAAAGGAGCCGCTGGAGCGCGGCCGCGGCCCCCCCATGGGGTGGACCATCCCCACGGACATGGGGATACGTCTCGGCGGCCTTGTGGGCGAGCTCGAGGAGCGCCTTGGGCCGACCCCGCTCGGCGACCCAGGTCTCCACCCCGCGTTCGGCGAGCAAGAGGTCCGTCGCCTCCTTGAGGTCCTGCCGGTCCTGTTCTCCCAGCGGCGGGACGTAGAGCACCGATCCGAGAGAGCTTCGCCGGGAGTAATCCTGAAGGATGTAGTTCGACAGGATCTCCCCATCGCCCGGGGTGTCCTCGACCGGGAGGGTGAGCGCATGGGGCTCCGCCCCCACCACCTGGCCATCCCGGACCCGGAGGAGCGCGACCGTGGCGGTCCCTGTTGCGGTCTCCCGGGGAAAGCTCAGGGCGAGGATGTCCATGTTCTCCTTCCCCGGACTCGAAACCCGCTGCCGCTCCTTGAAGTTCCCGACCGCCGCCATGGCGTCCCGGAGCAGGATGGCCCGTTCGAACTCCTGGCGCTCCGCGGACCGCCGCATGTCCTCCTCGAGCTGTCGCATCACCTCGCCCTTCCGGCCTTGGAGGACCAGGATCGCCCGGCGTACCTGCTCCCCGTACGCTTCCGGGGAGATCTTCCCGGTGCAGGGAGCCGGGCAAAGACCCATGTGGTAGTAGATGCACTCC
>JAKBKR010000043.1 GCA_021832495.1 bacterium
ATCTCGCCCGCCACGCGGTGCTGTCCTCATTGCAACGCTCCGATCGCCTTTCCCCTCTCCTCCTCGAGTGCACTGGAAACGAGTCCGTCGGAGCTTCCCTATCCTCTGCCTGCGTCCCCGCGTCCACTCTACCCTGCCCAGGGTGCGCTCGGCGGCAATCCTTGGGCCCTCCCCGTGCCGGCACCGCAGGCGCAAGTCCCAGGGGCCATCGGCCCCTACGCACCCCTACCGTGGACGAGTGCGAGCGCCACCAAGATGCTGGTCCTCGCCTCTCCCATGGCCCTCCCGGTGGAAGAACGGCCCGGGGTGCTCGCAGGCATCCTGAAGAACATCGACGTGGTTCCGAAGACCTTCCACCTCGACCTGACGAACGTCCTCCGTCGCAGCACATTGACCCGGCCCGGGTTCTCCGGTTGCTGGGTCGACCCCCATCCACCGGAGAAAGGGGACAAGCTGACCTCCTATGCCCTCGGCTCCAGCAAGGTCACCCTCTATCATGTTCCGAACGAGATCGACACGCTCTACCACCTCGAGATCGCAGACTACAAGTTAAGCCGGGACGAGGTGGAGCTGCTCCACCTCACGCGGGATGAGCTGATGGAGTACTATCCGAAGCGCATCGCCCTCCAGAACTTGTCGCATACGAAGCAGGTGGTGCGGGAGATGGCCCAGCGGCTCATGCAGCGGGTGGCGCGGGAGTCCGGGATCCAGTTGTCAGGGTCCGCGGCGAGCCGGGTCCAGCGCTTCGGGGAACTCGCTGAGGTCCTCACCCGGCATCTCGTGGGGCTCGGCGCCCTGGAGATCCTCCTGTCGGACCCCCACCTCCAGGACCTGTACATCGACGCCCCGGCCTCCGAGAACCCGATCCATCTGCGGATCGGTGGCTTCAACATGCCCGCCATCGGGGACAAGTGCATCACGAATGTGACGGTCACGGACGAGGAGGCGGAAGCGCTCCTCTCGCGTCTCCTCCTCGACAGCGGCAAACCGTTCTCTGAAGCCATGCCGGTGCTCGAGACGGACCTCCGGGAGTACAACATCCGGGTCACCGCGATCGGGAAGCCCCTTTCGCCCCATGGCATTGCTATGGCCCTGCGCCGGCACGCGACCGACCCGTGGACGCTGCTCAAGCTGATGAGCTCGAACTCGATCAATCCGTTGACGGCGGGGCTGCTCAACTTCCTCATCGACGGTCGCTCGACCATTCTGGTCGCCGGGCCTAGGGGGGCCGGTAAAACGTCCCTCACGGGCGCCCTCATGCTCGAATTTCCCAAGAACCAGCGCATCCTCACCATCGAGGATACCCTGGAGCTTCCGAGCGCGGAGATGCGCCAGCTCGGGTACAAGGTCCAGACCCTTTTCACACGGTCGGCCGTGGGGGGCCAGGGTGTCGAGATGACCGCAAACGAGGCCCTGAAAGTCTCCCTGCGTCTCGGGGAGAGCGCCATCGTCCTCGGTGAGGTCCGGGGGGAGGAAGCTCGGACGCTCTACGAGGCCATGCGGGCCGGAACCGCAGGAAGCTCGGTCCTCGGGACCATTCACGGAAACACCGCTAAGGCCGTCTTCGAGCGGGTCGTACACGACATCGGGATCCCTGCGGTGAGCTTCCAGGCCACCGACATCGTCGTCGTCGCAGGGCTCACATCGCCGGGGGGCTCCGTCCGGAACCAGCAGCGACGGATCATGGAGGTCAGCGAACTCTCGAAGAACGCGCGCGAGCCCGGGACGTTCCGCCAGCTCCTCGTCTATGATGAGAAGACGGACACACTCAAGGCGACGGCCGCCTATCTGGAAGGTTCAGAGCGCATCAAACACATCGCGGATTCTTGGGGCATCCGCTACGAGGAGGCGCTCGAGCAGATCCAGCTTCGGGCCACCTATCGGGAGCGGCTCGTCGAGCTGTCCCGGAGGGCCAAACGCCCCGAGCTCCTGAGTGCGGAATGGGTCGGCAAGTCGAATGCGGCCTTCTGGGACATCATGGAGAAGTCCTCCGAAGGAGGGACAAAGCACGGCGTCTATGCGAGCGTACTGACCCAGTGGGAGTCCTGGCTCAAGGAGACGCTCAAGGGGTGGGCCACCGGGCATGGCGGCTGAGCAAGGCGCAGCCGGGGACTTCAAAGCGGTCCACGAGGGAAAGTCCGGCGACTGGTTCGAGCACTACACGCGGTTCCTCGGGGGGATATTCATGTCCCTTGGGGACCCGGCCAAGCGTCAGACGAAGCTCGAGGCGCAGCGGGAGAAGGTGCGCCTCAAGCTTCGCCAGCAGGAGGAGGACTACAACCGCCGTGTCCTCATCGAGATGCCTTCCGCCGCCGTCCGGGACCGAGAGGAACGCAAGCTCGAGCGCCTCCAGAAACGCCTAGACAACCTCGAGGAGCTCATCTCCCGGCGTAGATACCAGCGCGAGATATACTTCGCCGGGCTCGAGGTCACGCCGACCGAGATCCATTACGCCGCGGTCGGGACGTTCGCCCTCGTCATGATCGCTATGGCGGCCATTGTCATCGGTTTGCTCCTCGCCACCCCGGTGCTCCTTTCCGCCTTCTTCCTCCTCCTGCTCCTTTCGGTGGTCTTTGTCCCGGTGCTGCTCTACCTTTACATCTACAACTACCCGGGCATGCTCGCCAAGCGGTTGCGGATCCAGACCCTGGGGCGTGCCCCCGAGGCCATCCACTACATGGCCATGTCTCTCCGCCTCAACCCCAGCCTCCACCAAGCCGTCAAGTTCTCCTCGGAGAACGTGGGGGGCAACCTGGGCGAAGCCCTTGGCAAGATCCACTGGGACACCGTGACACGCAAGCAACCGACGCTCGAACGGTCCTACATGGCCTTCGCCAACGAATGGGGGAACTGGAACGAGGACTTCATGCGCTCGCTCCAAGCGCTCAAGATGGGTGTCTCGGAGAAGTCCCCTGAGGGACGGGCCCGTCACCTCGAGAAGGCGCACGACATCATCCTTTCCGGCACGCGCCGGAAGATCGACGAGTTCGCGGCCTCTCTCTCGGGCCCGACCACGATCTTCTTCGGCCTCGGGGTCCTCCTTCCCATGGTCATCGGGGCGATGATGCCGATGATATTCCTCGCCAATCTCGGCGGCACCATCTCCCTGTCGGGGAGCGCCACCCAGTCGAACGGGGGCGTCTCTTCGAGCGCCTACCTGGCGACCAATGTCGGTTTCATCGTGGTCATGACCGTGGTATTCCCACTCATCGCGTACATCTACGCGGTGCAGATACTGAACCGTCGTCCCGGGACCCTGGATCCCGCCCGGGTGACATCGGGCACGAATCGGGACGCGTACGCCTGGTCGTTGCCGAAGGCGGCCTTGGTCGGCGCGGCCATCGGGGGCGGGATCTGCCTCATCGGGGTCTTTGCCGCGCTCGGGTACCTCAATCCCTATGCGGGGAACATCCTCCAGGAGACATGGACCGCCTTCTTGGTGCTGGGGCTGAGCGTGGCCGTCTCCGTGGTGGCCTTCCTGCGGATCCATTACCTCGAGAAGCGTCACCGACAGCTCTACCATCTCGAGCAGGAGTTCCCCGACACGTTCTTCCAGGTGGCGAGCCAGATGGGGGAGGGGGTGGCCCTCAACAATGCCATCCGACAGGCAGCGGAAGGCGCGAAAGGGACCGAGTCGGGGAAGTTCTTCAACCACATCCTCTATGTGATGCAGCTCTCGGGCCAGACCCCGGAGCAGGTGCTCTTCGGATCCACCCGGGGGCCCGGGGTCATGGACCAGTACCCTTCGCGGCCCATGAAGGTCGCCATGCGCGCGCTCCTCGAGGCTTCGAAGAAGGGGCCGGAGGCGATCGCCGAGACGGTCCTTCCGATGGCGGAGTTCCTCAAAGAGCTCCGGAACACTGACCAGAACATCCGCACCTCCCTCAAGGGAACCACCGGGATGATGCGGGGGTCGGTGATGTTCTTCACCCCCGTGGTCATCGGTATCACCGGTGCCCTCTACCTCCTCCTGTCGTCGGTCCTGGCGAATGGAGCGCTCATCGTTCCCTCACCCGTGTTCTTCTTGGTCATGGGCGTCTACCTCATCGAGATCACGTTCATCGTGCTCTACTTCGCCACCGGTGTCGAGTGGAGCGGGGACCGCGTGCGCTATCTTGGTGCCCTCTGGACCACGCTCTGGATATCCAGCCTCATCTACGTGATGGCGGCGATCTTCGGAGTCGCCCTCCTCGCCACCAACGGGGCGTGACGGGATGCGACGACGGTTCGCGGGGCAACAGCGGGGAGCCCTCGAGGGGATGGGTCTCGAGATCATCGTTTCCCTCGTGATCGTCGGGGGATTCGCCGCCGGCATCTACACCTACCTTTCCTATGCGCAGAGCGCGAACTTGGGCGGGGTGGATGCATACGTGGGGAACACGGGGGCGAACAATCCGTGTTTCTTCTACCTTGGGACCTCGCACGCGGTCACCGTCCTCGCGCTTGACCAGAAGGGGCACTACCTCTCAGGCGTCGCCGTGCTCCTCTCGGGTCTGGGCGTTTCGCTCTCCGGCCTCACGGCATCGAACGGGACGTACCGGTTCGCCTCGGTCGCCCCGGTGCTGCCCCCGGATGCGGACTCCGGCACCCTGAACGTGCTCGCACAGTACACGGCCACCAGCTTCGGTGGCTCTCCCTCGGCCGAACAGGCAACGACTACTTGCACGGTGATCAAATGAGGAAGGCCCGGTCGCTACAACGGTCCCAGCGCGGGGTGATCGAGATGCCCCTCGAACTGACGATCATCGTCCTAATCCTCGCCATCATGTTGCCGATCATCTACGCGGCCGCACTCTACTATGACTCCGAGCAGCAGCAGGTCCAAGCCCGCACCACGCTCGACAAGGTATCGAGCAGCGTCACCCAGGCCTTTGCCGGCGATGTCGGGACGCGCATCGTCCTGAGCGTTTCTGGCCAAGCCACGGGATACCTTCTGCTCGGGGGGCCCCTCTTCGCGGGTTGTACCGTGACGGGAATCGATGGGGAGGCCTACTTCGTGAACGCCCTCGCCGGCGGGGTGACCTACAACGCCACGGTGGACAGCGGCACCGGACCCATTCCCATGTCGAACCTTTCCTCGGGCGGTTCCTGCCCCCACTGGCAAGGCCGGTGGGTGGGCTACACCCTCACGAGCTCGAGCACGCTCTCGTTCACAAAGTGTTGGGCGCTCGCCGGGTCCGGGTCCTCCGCGGGCGAGTACAGCTGCTCCGCCTTCCCCCCCTCCCCTGCCCCTTCGGGAACATCCCTTGTCTACTTCGTGGAGGTCGCCTCGTTCTAATGCTGCTCGACTGGGTGATGTCCATCTTTGTGGCGAGCATCGCGGCGGTAGCCATGGTGAGCACTGTGACCGCGGTGATGGACGTCGATGCCTCCAGCTACAGCGTGAGCTTGGCGATGCAATCGGTCGTGGACACCATCACGAGCCACGTGAACCGGGTGCAGGGCCTTTCCGGGAACTTCTCTGAGAACTTCACGTTCAACGGGACCGGGGCCGTCTCCTTGCCATCGAATGCCGGAGCCACACCCTTCCCCTACCGGACCATCGCCTACACGCTCGCCTTCACGAGGGATGTGGTCCTCGCCGCCTCCAATATCTCCGCAGGATACGTGAGCAGCTGGGCGGCTTTTTCTAACCCTGTCTATCTCGTCACTTGGGCGAATTTCCTGAAGATCTCAGGGTCGCCGTACCTCACCTACTCCCAGTTCCAGAACATGGATGAAGCATGTCTCTACATCACGGCCGGCATTCCTTTCACCCTCGCACTCAAGGAGGTCTGGGTCGATGGTCAGGGAGAGTACCTACCCCTTATCTATCTGCCCGGTTATGTGTATGCGTGGCCCAGTTGCCCGTGAGGCTTGACCTGCCGTGATGCCACCGTCCGCCTACCCGGAGGAAGCCCCTCGGACCCTCAGCGCCGGCGAAGAAAAGGAGGAATTCCTGCGCAAAGGGCGGCTCGTGCGATGGATCGCGCTCGCCTTCATGATCCTGTTCGCGGTGCTCCTCGGATTCCTCGTGAACTCGGGCGCCTCCAGCTTTCCCGGATGGAGCGTGATCGTCTGGATGGAGTTCGTGGTCTGGACGATCGGGCTCCTCATCAATCTCTTCCTCGTGCTGTCGGTCGTCCCCAACTTCCTGCGGCGGATGTCCGACGACGCGGGCCCGTCACAACTCTTCCTCCATCACCTGCACCAGCAATCCCTCATCGCGATCCTGTTGGGCGGCGTGGTGCCCGGTTTCCTGTGCTTCCTCATTTGGCGACAGGTGGCGAATGCCAAACCGTCGGATGCGATCTCAGGATCCGACGGCGCATCTGTCCCGGGCACTCCCATGGGCCCGCCGGCGGGGACGTGGCCGCCATCGCCTGCGCCGTACCCCAATCCCCAAGCTCCTCCCTCGCCTGTTCCCCAAGGAACCGGAGTTCCGGTAGGCGCTCCGTCCCCGACAGCCCCCCCGGGGTACCCTCCACCCCAGAACACCCCGCCCCCCTCCCTTCTGCAGAACGCTCCTTCGGCACAGGTTCCCCCACCATCGCAGTACGCTCCTCCACCCGTCTCCCCGCCGCCGCCGGTCTTCACGTCTCCCGTCGTCCAGTCCCCCCAGCCGCCTCCCTCACTTCCGACCTCGGGGAGCCCTGCCCCAGGCGGATTCGCCCCTCCCCGTCGGATATGCCCGAGCTGTGGCAACCCGGTCGAAGCCCAACAGCGGGTCTGCCTGGCGTGCGGGCGCTCCTTAGTCTGATCGCTCTCCCTTCCCTGGTCACGCAGGGGGTGGAGAAGCCGATGTCTCGGTCTTGCCTCGGGACCGCTTGCGCGACGTAGCCTTCGGTTTTTCCGCAGCCAACCTTCGTCGGTATCGGATGTAGCCCCAAAGTAGGACCAAGGCGACGGCCCCTACAAGACCTGCAGCGAAAATGATGAGCGGGGTCAGCTTCGCCGCGGGGGAGGTGGTGCCCGTCTTTGCCGGTATGGCGGTCAGGGTGATGTTCTCATAGAAGGAGGCGAATCCCGGAGGCCCCTGGGAATCCACCAACGCGGTCCAGGTCCCCCCCGAAGTGGGAGGGGTCCAGTCGAACTGCGCACTGCCGCTTCCATTCGTGACCACGTTCGATGGGGTGAGCGAGCCGGACCCCACGGGCAGGCTGAGGGTCACCGTCACGTTGGCGACCGGGGAGCCGTTCGTCAGGGTGGCCTCGACAAGGAGCGCGACCGTGGCGCCGCCATAGGCCTTTCCGGAGGGAACCACCGCCAATGCGTAGTCCGCGACCGTGATGTTCACGTTCCGGATGACCTTGCCGTCCGCATAGCCGAACGTATGCGCGGTGAGCGTGATCGTAGTGGCATTCGACTGCGGGAGGGCCGGGAATGTGAGGACCGCTAATGTCCCCCCTGCCGGTCCCGGGGCTTGCGAGGAGAGGATGCTCACATTCTGGAGCGAGGGGAGGGAGAGCGTAGCCGTCCATGCCACAGGGAGCGGTCGACCGTTCGTGGCGTTGGCCCAAAGGGCCACATCGACCGAACCGCCGGCGGGAACATGGCCCGGGAGCCCCTCCACCGTGGCGACCATGGGTCCGGGAGAAAGGACTAGGTTCAGTTGGGACTGCAAGAGATAGAAGCCCGGGGCCGTCACTTGGAGGAGGATGGTGTCGTTCGCCGAACGGGAGACGAGCGGGGGAGAGTACACAGTGGAATACTCCCCCCCTCCAAGGGGAAGGACCGTCCCAAAGACTCCGCCGTCTGTCGCCGACGCGGAGATCAAGGCGTTGTCCACCGGTTGGGATGGTGTGGTGGATGCGTTGACCCAGAACTCCAAGGTCGAGTTTACCGTGTCGAGGATCGTCGACCCCGCCGAAGGTGCATCACCCACAGTGATGTTCCCGGGCACGAGATCGAGCGGAAAACCCGTGGTGACGGGGTAAGTTCCCGGGGCACCCGCGGCGACGTTCACGTCCAAGGCCAGGGTCGCATTCTGGGCGGGAGCGTTCATCGTCACCGCGTAGGCCCCCGTGCCGACCACCTTCACCGGTCCGAAGAGATAGGAGGGGGTGAGGGCGAACGCAACCGGGCTCTGCGGGGTTGAACCGGTTCCCGAGCTTGCGTTAACGTACATTGAGACCGTCACGATCTCCAGCGAGGAGAGAGAAGAGGGGGCCCCCCGGAGGGTGAGCGAGAGGACAGGCGCCGTGGCCGTTGCATTCCACAAATCGGTTCCTGCCGGGAGCACTGCAGTGCAGACCCCCAAGTCCACGGCTCCCGGCGCGATCAGCCAGTTTTGGGCATTTCCAGAGGCGCAGACCGCAGCCCCGGTAGCGGGCGTCTGGGTGGCTCCATCGGGAGCCACTTCCCAAGTCCCTGCAATGTCCACCAACAGGGCTTGTGAAAGATTGACCCCTCCTCCGAACGGACCGCCATCCCCTAGGTCCCAGGAGACGCTCGGTGAAAGCACCGACGAACTGCGGGAAGACCCGAGATTGAAGTTGGTCCCCGAGGTGGGGATAGCCAGCGGGACCCCGTTGAGGAGGGCTTCCCAAAGACCTCCGCCCAAGCTTTGAAGTTCTATCGTGATGGCGTCAAGACCCGCGAGACCCGGTGCGTTGGGTTCTCCTTGGTATCCGGTCCCATTGGCATAGGTCACGACCACGAAGAGGAGGATCGACTCCGAAGGTCCGAGAGAACAGAGCGCCACAGTAAAGTTCACTCCGCCGGGGATCGGCTCGTCGACCGAGAGGCAGAAATCACCTGGGAGGGTGGCGTTGGCCGGAACGGTCAGGTTGAACCCCGTCCCCGCGTTCCCTAGGACAGAAGGACTGGTCGAGTCCCAGGGGACCTCCGCTTGGAAACTGGGCCCTCCGTATCCCCAGAGATACGTGCCCGTAGCCTCCCCGCTCACATTCGTACCGACCACTAAGGAATCCGGTGAGGTGGAGAGGTTCTGGTCCTGCCCGATTCCCGCCAGTTGAGAGGCGCTCACCACATAGGCACTTCCCGGGGACAGAGTAACCGTGCTGTGGTAGAATCCCATCGACCATACCGTCGCAATGTCGATCCCGGGCTCATTCCCCGTGGTCGACACCGATAGCGAAGGAGCCGAGACCGGCAAGGCTCCCGAAACAAACGCTGCAGCGGATAGCGAACCGGCCGTGGTGTCCGTGCCAGTCGCTGAGCCGTTCCGTATGAGGTTCCCGTTGGCGGTGAAGTTCCACCAACCATGCGCGGAACCCCCGGATGCCTGCAGCAAAACGACGGAACCGGCCGCCAGGGGTCCGGACGAGTTCGTAACGTTGTCGACGAGAGTGCCCGACTGCCACACCCTCCAGGTCGTGTAAGCGATCGGTGCGGACCCCGAACTGATGATCACAACCCCGATGCCGATCACCGTGGTCCCACTGAGGGGCTCTTCGGCAAGGATGGTTGTGCTTCCGGGGGGAAAGGGACCATTGGGGACGATGACGGTGGTGGCGAAGGCGGTGTTGCCCGCAGCGCGGATGTCTTTGGTCGCAATGAGCAAGGATCCAACCGACAGCAATGATACCGGGAAACTGGCATGGCCAACAGCCGGAGTGGGGCTTCCCCACGCCATCCCCGAAACGAGCAGGACCACGCCCAATGCGAAAGGGGTGAACCGCGCCATCCCGTGGGAGGGTGTGGGATTCAGCGCCCTCCCCTCCTACCTCAGCACTGCGGGGGAATGACGTTGATGGTCAACTGGGTCGATTGTGTGGTGCTCGTTCCCGAACTATCGGTTGCGGTGATCGTGAGGGTGCCCGAGTCCGTGTTGGCAGAAATGTGACCCGCCAAGGCCGAGAAGACCACATTCCCATTCGATGCTGTGGTACCCGAAGTGGGCACACTGCCCCAGTCGAACCCGGCGCTAAGAGACAGCTGTACGGTCACCCCGCTGAGGGCGTTCCCCTTCGTGTCATAGACCGAGACCACAAGGGGCGGCCCATTCGCTGTGGCCTTGGTGTTGTTGGAAAAGTCGCACGTTCCGCTCGTGCCGGGGTTGTAGCAGAGGTTCCCTGCGGAAGCCCCCGAGGTTGTGCAACCGTAGATGTTGACGGCGATATTGCCCTTGCCGTAGAAGTTCGCGGAGATCGATCCGATCCCCGCATGGTTCACGGAAGAAAGCCACGACAGGAGGATCACAATGACGACACCCGCGACCACCACCATGATGATCAGATAGAGTGGGAGACCCTCCAGTGCGGCTCGCTTGTTCAGATTGAACCTTCGGTGCATGTTTGCCATCGACCTCACCAAGATATGCCCGGGACGCTATAAAATGGTTGCGACTTCCGCCGAGGAGATCCAAGTGCAGAAGTTCTCTTTCGGGGGAAGTCGAGGGAAGCTTCGCCGTGGTCGCAGTGGGGTGCTTGCCCTCGGGCGACCTCAGTCATCCCATTTTTCATCTTTGCGAAGGTCTTTTGTACGCCGGACAGCATGTACAACCCTAGGGTAGGAGTTTGAGGCTTAGCCGTCGCTTTTCCCGGTCCCGCTCGGGTCGCATCCCTTACTCCTTTGTGGCCATTGTCCTGCTATCCGCGGTCCTGATCATCGGGAGTTCACTTCTGGTGAGTGAGCAGAACCTCCTTTTG
>JAKBKR010000044.1 GCA_021832495.1 bacterium
GGGGGCGGACCGGGTGTTGTCGGGGAGGTTCTGGGTGGGTGCGGCGGTAGCGATCGTGGGGGCCATGTTGGCGATCATCGGGGGTGGGGGAAGTTTGTCCCTGGGGTGGCGTCTTGTGCTTCTGGAGGTCCCGATCCCCCTTTTGGTCGGCGCCTATTTTGCGTTCATCGCAGAGGCAACGCGGAACGCTCGGATCGACCGGGTGGTGGGACCGGTGACCATGAGCGGCTTTCTCCTGTCGCTCGTGGCCCTGGCCTTCCTGGGCGGTCCGGTCCAGCTCGTAGCCCTCCCGTCGTGGGGTTATGTGGACTTGTTCGCCGTCGGGGCGACGACCTTCTTCATCGCACCCTGGGCCTTCTTCCGGGCGGGGCAACGGGTCTCCATCGTCATTCCGTCGGTGATCAATGCGACCATCCCGATCTTCACGATGTTGTTGGTGGTCGGGTTCCTCGGGACTCCGATCACGTTCCTTGAGGTGTTGAGCATCCCCCTCGCCTTCGGGGGGGCCTATGTGGCCATCGTAGCCTGACGTCGTGGTCAGGGTACCCACAGATTTAATGCACTACGGCTATCCCCCGTACGCATGGCGAAAGCGCGCAAGTCGGTTGCGATCGTTTCCATCGAGGGGACCAATTGCGACCGCGAGCTCGCCTCGGCCTTCGAGACCCTCGGGGCCCGGCCCGAGATCGTGGACCTCGCCCAGTTCACGGACGAAGTGGGATCTCCCATTCTCCGCCGGCGCCTGGAGGACTACGACATGCTCCTTTTTCCCGGGGGATTCTCCGCCGGGGACTACGTGCGCGCCGGTGCGATCATGGCGGCGCGGGTCCGGAGCACCCTGGGACGGGACCTTGCGGAGTACCTGCGCGACCCTTCGCACCTTGTGGGCGGTATCTGCAATGGTTTTCAGGTGCTCGTGGAGTTGGGACTTCTTCCGGGGCGGCCGGGGAGCCGGTTATCGGTCCCCCAGGCGTGCCTCACCACGAACGATTCGGCTCGTTTCGAGTGTCGTCCGACGTTCGTGGCGTGGGATGGAGGGAATTTTGCCCCGTTGCGTGGTACCCGGCGGGGCACGGTTTTCTACTTCCCCTCGGCCCATGGGGAAGGGAAGCTCGTCCTCCGGGGGACCCGGGGAGCCACGCTTCGCGATCTGGAGGACCGCGGGCAGGTGCTCTTCCGATGGGTCGACCCGGACGGCCAACCGGCGGGTTATCCTTGGAACCCGAACGGCTCGGCCGGGAATGTGGCCGGTATCACGAACCCGGAGGGTACGGTCTTCGGTCTCATGCCCCATCCGGAACGGTCCGTGGTCGAGTCCCGGCGGGACCGTCTCGTGAGCGATTCCGAGGCGCGGCGCATCCGCACCGGGCGCGATTTCCTCCGGTCTCTCCTCTAAACACTAGGGGCTTCCCTTATCAACCCCGACGTCTATCTCTATGACAATGTACCAGGTCCCCCTCGCCGCATGTCCGTACTGTCACCAAGGCACACTGGCGAACGGTTATTTTTGTGCGTTCTGCGGAGCGCAACTCCGTCCCTATCCCGGGCAGCAAGGCTCGCCTCCCGCGGCGCAGCAGGCAGCGGCGCCACCTCCTCAGCAGCAACCACCTCCCCAACAGTATCAACGGGCTCCTCCCCAACAAGCCCCCGCGCCGGCCCAGTACGAGCGACCCGCCAGTGCCCCACCGCAGCAGGCCGGTTATGGGACCGGTGGTTCCCAGGCGATCGTCTGCCCGGAGTGTGGCCGGCCTAACGATCCCTGGCTCACGCATTGCAAAGCATGCGGCCGTCCCCTCATGCGGTCGTAGGGCCCTCGGCTTCCCTCGAGCAGCTCTCGGCGGAGATCGTCCGCTGTCGAAAGTGCCCGCGTCTTGTACGGTATCGGGAGCGGATCGCCCGGGAAGGGTCGTTCCGGGACGGCGTCCCCTACTGGGGAAAGCCCGTTCCCGGGTTCGGTGATCCGGGTGCCCGGTTGCTCGTTGTCGGTCTGGCCCCCGCGGCCCGCGGCGCCAACCGGACGGGGAGGATCTTCACGGGGGACCGGTCGGCCGCCTTCCTCACGGCGGCGCTCTTTCGGGCTGGATGGGCGAGCCAACCCACCTCTACATCGCGGGACGACGGCTTGTCGTATCGGGATGCCTACATTACGGCCGCCGTCCGGTGCGTCCCTCCTGACAACCGTCCCTCCTCTCAGGAGGAGCGGAACTGTCTTCCCTTCCTCGTCCGGGAGATGCGGTCGCTTCCCAGGCTCCGGGCGATACTCGGGCTGGGAAAACTTGCTTGGGACCGGTCCTTCTCGGCGGCCTGCACCGCCTACGGAGTCCAGCCCCGCAAGGTGTCCTTCGCCCACGGGGCAAACGTCGCGCTCGTTCCGGGCGGGCTCACGCTCTGGGGGGCATACCATCCGAGTCCCCGCAACACCCAGACGGGACTTCTGTCGGAGGCGATGTTCGATCGGGTGCTGGGAGAGGTCCGGCGCTACTTGGTGGCGGAGAGCGCCGCCTCGAACTCTGCGAACCGGGGCCGCATCCGCTCGTAGACCTTGAGCAGCTCGAACCCTTTCGCCTTGCCCGATTCGGCACCCGGGAGCGGGTGTTGGTCGAGGAACGTACGCATCTCATCGAACCACATGAGGCCGGCTCGGGAGACGAAGCTCTGCAGGAACTGAGAGAGGATGGCGGATCCTTTCATGGCCGAGTTGAGGGTCTCCAGGTTGTCGGCCATCCACCGGCGAAGGACCACCCGCCCGAGCTCCTGCCGGCTTCCGAAGGCGATGCAACTGGAGAGGAGCGGGATGGCGCGGCCGAGCCCGGTCTCGGGGCGGAAGACGAGCCCGAGGCTGCGTTCCAAGAGTTCGGGCTGGCTGAAACAGGCCAGCGCGAGGGAGCAACGCCACGCATCGCCCTCGTTGGGCGAACTCAGGAACATCTTCTCGATCTCCTCGTAGGCCTCGGTGCCTCCCCGGAGGGCGTGGGCAACCACGATGGCGGCCCGGACCTCGGGTTCCGCCCGGCCGTACTGGGGGAACCGTTCATCCATCTTCCCGGCAAAGTTCCGGTCGAAGAGGTCCTGCAGGAGCGCCAGCCGTTCTCGCAGCACACGCACGGATTGGGATTCGTCGGGGCGGGAATCGAGGCCGTGGCGCTGCAGCTGGGCGGCAGCGAAGAGCCGGACCTCTCCTTCGATTCCCTCCAAGCCATCAAAGAGCGGGGCGAGCGCGGAGAGCTCGGAGACGATCTCCTCGGCGACCAGAGTGCTCGGGTCGTCCCGAAGTCGGCGGATCAGAGCAAAGTAGTCCGCAGGATCGGTCTTGCCGGCGAGCAGGGCGGCGTAGGTATCCTGGACGAGACCCCAACGGTCGGCTTCCGGAAGTTCGGCAAGTCGCGCGTGGAGCGCGGACCCGAGCGCCTCAGAGTACTGGACCCGATAATAGCCCGTGCGTCCGCCGTTGACGAGCACCCAAGCGGGGTCCTCCGTTCCAAGGTCGATGGACAGGGTCCGGTCCTTGAAGAGCAACCGCTGCTCCTTTCCCGCAAGCGATAGCGTGATAGGCACGGGCCAGGGGTCGGCGGCATCGGTTCCCTCCAGAAGAAATCGCTCTTGGGTCAAGACGAGCTGGGAGCCTTCCCTGCGGATGTAGATGAGAGGATAGCCGACCCGGCGCACCCATGCGCCCATGATCTCAGGAATTGGTACTGCGGTGACCTCCTCGATGGTCCGCCATAGGTCCATGCTTTGGGCGTTCGCGTACTGGTACCGCTTGAGGTAGGTGGAGACCCCCTTGGCGAAATGTTCCGGGCCGAGGAAGGATTCGATCATCCGCAGGACCGCTCCCCCCTTCTCGTAGCTGATCTCGTCGAACGCCTCATCGATCTCGACGGGGCGGGCAATCTCGGCTTCGATCGGGTGCGTGGTGACGAGCGCGTCCCAGAGAAGGGCCCGGCTGGTGCTCTCCGACAGGAAGTCGTTCCAGACCCCCCATTCTGGATGGAGATCCTCGAGCGCCTTGTACGACATGAACGTCGCAAAGCTCTCGTTGAGCCATAGGTCGTTCCACCAGGCCATGGTGACGAGGTCGCCAAACCACTGGTGGGCGATCTCGTGAGCGATGGTAACCGCGACCTGCTTCTTGATGAGAGCGCTCGTGTTGACATCCACGAGGAGGGCGATCTCGCGGAAGGAGATGGCGCCCCAGTTCTCCATGGCACCGACCCACGTGTCAGGCACGCTGATGAGGTGAAGCTTGGGCAAGGGGTACGGGATCCCGAAGTACCGTTCGAAGAACTCGACGGTGGGCGCGGCGTGGTCCAGGGCGAACCCGGCGTTCTCCCGCTTTTCTTTGGGAAGAGCGACGATCACCCGGAGACGCCCCGAGCGCCGCTCGACCTCGGCGATCGGGCCGATGCCGAAGTAGACGAGGTACGTGGACATCCGGGGTGTGGGGTGGAAGCGGATCCGTTTCTTCCCCCCGGGTACCGGGGTCGAGTTCAACATCGGGGTGTTGAACACGGCATGCAGGGCCTCGGGGATGGTGAGGTTCACCTGGAACACGGCCTTGTAGGCCGGATGGTCAAGGCACGGGAACATCCGGCGCGCCTGGGTCGCTTCGAACTGGGTGGTCAGGAGATACCCGCCATCGAACTGGGATTTGTAAAAGCCGATGAGCTTCTCCTGGGCGACCGTACCCTCGAACTGGATCTCCACGAAACGGTCCTCCTTCGTGAGTCCGTGGACCTGGAACTCCTCTTCATCGGGCCCGTCCTCCCAGCCCAGCTCGCCCGAACCCCCCTTGACGCTGAGGATGTTCAGCCCCACCTGATTGAGGGTCAGGTCTGCGGGGGGGTCCTCGAGGTTGATCCGGACCTTCCCGGCATACCTGAGCCCGGCATAGTCCACATCGAGGCTCAGGTCGTAGCTCAGGATGTTCATTGCCTCCGACACCCTCCTTCGAGGATAAAGGTTACCCGGGCCGAAGGCGACCCGCGACGTTCGCCTCCTCGAACGTGGCCATTTCGCGTAGTAACCGGCACGCGGCATCGCAGAGCACGAGGCCGAGGACGGCGCCCGTTCCCTCGCCGAGGCGCATCGACAGGTCGAGGTAGGGCACGAGGCCGAGATGGTCGAGGGCCACCGAGTGCGCAGGTTCGGCCGAGCGGTGTGCGGCGACGAGATGGTCGATTATGCGATCATTGAGGAGCGCAGCCCACAGGACGGCGGCGGTGGAGATGAGCCCATCGACGAGGATGGGCCGCCGCTGGCGCGCCGCCTCGAGGGCAGCGCCGGCGATGGCCGCGATCTCGAACCCCCCCAGAGCGGCCAAAAGTGGGACCGGTGCGGTCCGCGGCCCGACCCGGTCGACGGCCCGCTGGACCACGCTGCGCTTGCGTTCCAGGGTCGGATCGTCGATCCCTGTCCCCCGTCCCACGAGCCCCGCGGGCGCTCGTCGGGTGATCGCCGCGATGAGGGCGGTGGCGGAGGTGGTGTTCCCAATCCCCATTTCCCCGAGCGCGAGGGCCCGGGCCCCGCCCCGGATCGCATCCGAGGCCGCTTCGCTACCGATGTCGATGGCGGTCCGGGTCTCCGCCTCGGTCATGGCGTCTTCCCGGGCCAGGTTCCGGGTGCCCGGGGCGACCTTACGCGGGAGGAATCCGGGGCGTGGGGGGAGGGGTTCCGAATCGACCCCGACGTCGACCACGGTGAGTTCCGCTCCGATCATCCGGGAGAGGACACTGATGGCGGCGCCGCCGTTCAGGAAGTTATCGACCATGGCGGCCGTGACCGAGCTCGGGTAGGCGGAAACGCCCTCTTCGGTGACCCCGTGGTCCCCGGCGAACACGAGCACGGCGGGCGGGTCGACCCATGGGAGGGGCTCCCCTTGGATCGCCGCCAGGCGTTTCACGAGCTCTTCCAGGCGACCGAGGCTGCCCGTGGGCTTGGTGAGCTTGAGCAAGCGGTCCTCCGCCGCCCGGAGTGCGCTGGCATCAGCGGCGGGGATCTGGCCCGCCCGGACCTCGATCCGCTCCATCCGTCGCCCGTCCTAGTCCCGGATCCGCAACTCCTGCTTGCGCTGGAGGAGCCGCTCCTCATCCGAGGGTGTGAGGTCCCACAAGAGGTCCTCCACCTCGGGCAGGTTCCGGACGAACTCCGCTTTGCTCTTCGTCTTCAGGAGATGCTCGAACCGACGACGGGCCACGAGATAGACGGCCACCATGTAGATGCCGATGATGTCGATGATGATCCCGGACACGACAAAGAGGAGGATCCAATCGGTCGTGGCGCTCTGGTAGTTCGCCGGGCAACTGGCGTTCTGGGGGCAATCGGGACCGAGGAGGGTGGGCACGTAGCTCGAAAAGGGCTGATCGTAAAGGAGCGGGGAGTAGGCGGCGAACGCACTGATGCTCAGGAAGGCCCCGAGGACCAGGACCGCGATTCCAAGGGGAAATCTGATCTTGCGATAGAAGTAGCGAAGGCGGGTGGTGAGCGTCGCCTCCTCTGTCATCCTTCCCCGAGCGGCAACGACGGGGCGTATTTACCTCTTCGCTTGCGCGGCGGGGCCGGACCGTTCCGGATCTCCGCCGCGCGGCGGAATCCTTCCTCCCGAAGCCGGCAAGCATCGCAGCGGTGGCAGGGTTCGTGCCCCCCCGCATAGCAGCTCCAGGTCTTCTTCCAAGGTACCCCGAGCTGGTCGCCGAGGAGGACGATATCGGCCTTTCCGAGAGCGAGCAAGGGGGCTTCGATCCGGGGGATGCCTTCTCGGGTCACTCCCGCCCGAGTGGCGAGGCGAGCGAGGCGACGGAACGCGCGGAGGTACGCCGGACGGCAATCCGGGTACCCACTGTAATCCACGGCGTTGATCCCGAGGTAGATGGTGGAAGATCGGGTCGTCTCGGCGAGGGCTAGGGCCAGGGAAAGGAATACGGTGTTCCGCGCCGGGACGTATGTCGCGGGGATGCCGCGGCCGATATCCTCCCGGCGCCTGTCCCGCGGGAGCGGAATGTCCTTCCGGGTCAAGGCAGAGGCGGCGATCCGGAAGAGGGGAATGGCGATCTCAATGGGGGTCGCCCCAAAGTGGCGGGCCACGGCGCGGGCCGCCCGGACCTCCCGTGCATGCCGTTGCCCGTAGCGGACGATGAGGGCATAGATGGGGGCATGACCCCGTCGGGACGCCAGGGCGAGTACCGTGGCCGAGTCCATCCCTCCGGAGAGTAGCACGACCGCCGGTCCGGGGTTCCTTTGGGACCTCCGGGTCATACCACGCTCCATATGGCAAAGGCCAGGGCGAGCGTACCGAACATTGCCAGCATGTTGACGCCATTCTTGCCCAGGATGTCGTGTCGCTCCAGCGTGGCGCCGAGCACGCTGTCGAGCTGGCAACCCACCCAGCCGGCGAGCGTGGCGAGCAAGACCCATGAAAGGAACTTGAGGCCCGGGACCCCCTCGAAGAACTGAAAGCCGAGCCCGCCGAGCAGCACGAGGAAGAAGCCCCCGGCGAACGCCGCGACCTCCCCGAGCAACGTGATCCCGCCATCGGTCCCGGGCGGGACCTCGCCCCCGCCCAGGATGTTCACCGGCCGCGGGCTCAGGACGCCGATCTCGGAGGCATAGGTGTCGGCGGCACCGAAGGCGAGGGCCGCCGTATAGACGAACGCCACGAAGGTGGCATCCGGGTTCCACACCGGGAGAAGCGCAACAAGGAGTATGGCTGCCCCGGGGATAGTGTGCGCAAGCACGTTCCCCGCGCGACGCTCCCCTTCGATCCCTTCGGCGACCTTGCGCCAGCGCTTCTCGGCCAGGCGATAGCGCGTGGCGATCCCTCCCAGGGCAACGAAGAGGACCATGAGGAGCAGGTACGGGTACCCCCCCACGAGGAGGAAGAAGACTCCGAAGAGGAAAGCGGTCGCGGAACCCTTCCAAGTGAGGACGTGCATGGGCACGGCGGCGACCGCCAACAGGGCAAGCAGGACCCCGGCAATGAAGAGGGCGACCTCTCCGGTTAGCCCTCCCGCCAGCACGGCCTCTAGGAATGGCTCCATTATGTATGTCTCAGGCGAACCGGAGACGCTTGAACCGGCGGCGGAAGGCGTTCACCTGGGCCTTGACGGGCTTCCCGAGGATGCCGGCCGAGTGGATCCACCGCGCGATGTCGGGCATGTCGGTCTTCCGTACGCCAAGGCGGGTGGCCTCGGCCGTGCCCACGCGGCCCACGAGGTCGATGAGGATATCTTGGCGTTCCAGCCGGCGGGCGAGACCGGGGGGGGCGAGCCCGTGGCGCTCCTTGAGCGTCGCACCGTCCAGGAAGACCTGGTGGGAGCGGGTGTAGCCAAGGTCGGCCCCGAGGACCGGGATCCCCTGGGCCTCGAGCTCGGAGGCCAACGCGCGGGCGTTCACCACGACGGTGGAAGCGTACGCGCGGCCATGGCGTTCCATTTCGAGGAGGGCCTGGGTCAGCGCAGCGATCCGGTTCCAATGGGCGTTGTCGAGGATCCGCCACGTCATGTAGGCCTCGATGCGATCGAGGAGCTCGACGTCCCGGGCTGAGATGATGCCTCCCTGGGGACCGAAGAAGCTCTTGTGGGTGGAACCGTACACCACGTCCGCTCCCTCCCCAAGGGGGTCCTGGAACTCCCCTCCCATCACGAGGCCCATGACGTGGGAGGCATCGTAGAGGAGCTTTCCCCCATGCTCGTGGACCGCTTCGGCGATAGGCCGGACCGGATAGGGAAGTACGAAGTAGCTCTGCCCGAGGATCACGGCCTCGGGCTTCTCGCGACGGATCTTCGTGGTGACCTCCTCCACGTCGACCGCGTGGAGGGGTCCGTGCACAGGGAGTTCCCCGGCGGTGTACCCGAGCACGGAAGGGATGTAGGCCGGGGCGTACCCATCGTATCCTCCCTGTTCCGGGAAGACGGCCAGGTACCGGGCGCCCCGAGGGAGGAGCGGGGCCAGTACGCACAAGGCGGCGACGTGGCCGGAGAGGGGCTTTACGGAGGCCCGTTTCCCATGCAGCAACTTCGCCGCGAGGCTGCGAGCCATTCCCTCGACCTCGTCGAGGTAGCGGGTGCCGGCATAGCCGTTGTCCACCTTCTCGCCATGCAGGACCTGATCGAGCTCGAGCGTGTAGCGCCGGCCCATGTCTGAAGAGAGGTACCGTTGGACCGAAGGAGAAGAGAGATTCTCCGAGGCGAGGAGGTTCAGGGACTCCCGAGATCGCCAGCGTTCGTGCTCGGTAAGGAGCCGTTGGAGCCGGAGCTCTCCTTTCGAAGGCATCGACTACCGGCCCCCTTCGTTGATGGCCATATCGGTCCTCCCGACCGCCCCCCGATTAAAAGGCTGACGCCAAGTTCCCGGGAAGTAGGGGAGGGGACGGTTCCCCCGACATCGTTCAGGGATCCGAGGGTGGGGGGCCCACCCAAGAGGCGGGAGGCGAAGCGGGGGCCGTGTCCTTGCCGCCCGCAGGAGGTGTGCGCCGCGATCGCCGTATCCAGAGGACCGTCACAACGACGGCGGCCGCCACCACACCGAGCGCGACCCATAGCTCGAGGTTCGTGAGCGGGCCGCCCGAAGCTCCGGAAGCCGGTTGGACCGTGATGGTCAGATTGGCCTGCGCGGACCCGCCCGTCGCATCCGTGACCGTCACTCGGACGGTGAAGCTTCCCGATGCTGTAGGATGGCACGAAAGGGTGGAAAGGTTCGCCGTCCCGCAGCCCGTGGGCAGCCCGGAATAGGCATAGCGGTACGGGGGCGATCCTCCCGAGGCAGAGACGGATAGGTTGGTCCACCCTCCCAAGTTCAGGGTGGAAGGTGTGGCCGTAAAGGAGTGGATGGACAAGGGTGGGACCGGACAATAAAGGCACGTGCCCACGGCCAGCGTCGTGTTCTTTGAAGCCATGCTCCCTCGAGCATCCGTCACGAGCACGGAGATGAGATAGGTGCCTGGGGTCGACGGTCGACACCCCAAGGTCGAACGATTGGTGGAGCTACATCCGGACGGTAGTCCCGAGTACAGGTAAGAGTACGGCTGAGCGCCCCCGGAAACATTGACCGTAAGGTTGGTCATGCCCCCCGGGGCAACCACCGAGGGATTGGCCGTGAACGCTTGGATCACGAGAGGGTTAACACTCCGGGGGAGCACGGTGAGCAAGACCGTGGCGTTTGCGGTCCGGCTGAGACTATCATTCACGACGACCCGCACCGTGAAATTGCCGGACGTCGATGGAGTGCAGTTGAGATTGGCTAGGTCGCCCGACTTGCAACCCGGGGGAAGGCCTGCATACGCATAGGTAAGGGGAGGCGACCCACCGGTGGTCGAAACATGGAGCTGCGTCGCGTTGCCCAGCGTGAGGCGGCTCGGTGTTGCGGTGAAGCCGGTCACGAGCGGGGGCGGGGTTCCTCCC
>JAKBKR010000045.1 GCA_021832495.1 bacterium
CAGCAGCTCTATTTCGAGGCCTATATCGTCAAGATCGACACCATTGCGGGGATCACCCCACCCACGTTCGGGAATGACGAGACCCAAGTCCAAGACATCGTCTCCGCCATTTCCTGAACGGAGCCCCCCGTGGTCCAAGCCCCGGTCCTCCACCGCCTCTTGCTTCTCCTCGTGGTGATCGGGCTCATTGTGAGCATCTACGCCGCATTCGAAGTGCTCGATCCGGCGCTGCAAGGCACTTGTTCCATCAATTCTTTCTTTTCGTGCTCGACGGTCGACAGCAGCGGGCTCACTCATGTGGGGCCTGTCCCCGACTGGCTCATTGGGGTTGCGGGGTTCACCACCTTATTGATCGTGGATGTCCCCCTGTTCCGCACGTATGACCCCCGGCTTCTCTATGCCATCTTCGTGCTGAGCCTGGGCGGGATAGTGTTCGCGCTCTACTTTGCCTACGTCGAACTGGCGCTGGTGGGAGCGGTCTGCCCGGTGTGCACCACGGCCCACCTCACCGACGTCGGTGTGTTCCTGACGTCTTGGAAGCTCATTTCCCTGCGCCGCTCGGAAGATGCGTCCCCGGAAGCGTCATCGAAGGGCCTGGGGAAGCCCGGTAAGGGGAACTCTAGTAACGGGCGGAAGAACCCGAAGCGGGGCTCTTAGAAAGGCTCGGACTGACCCACTCACTTGAGCCGGGAGGCGACAAGACGCGCCAAAAGGGCTTCGACCTGGATCCGGGGGGTGGCCCCCTCCGCGAGGCGGAACTCGACCTCTGCAAGAGAATCGATGAGACGCATCTTGTCGACCTCGGGGATGGGGAGGGTCTGGACCTGGGCGTGGATGGCCCGGACGATGTCCTCTCCGCTCGCCCCCTTCTCCGTGAGCAGGGATTGGAGCCGCTCCCGGGACTCGCGGAACCGCCCTTCGAGAGCCGAGGTGATGAGCCCCTCCACCTCCTTTGGCATCGGTAGGGCGGAGCTCTCGTAGACCTTGTCCGCGTCCACCCGGTCCGAGATCGCGGAGGCCTGCTGGAGGATATTGACCGATTGTCGCATGTCCCCCATGGAGACTTGGAGTATGGCGTCGATGGCGGAAGGTTCCACCGTCTTTCCCTCGGCCTTGGCGATGCGCTCGAGGTAACTCTTCACATCCTCGGCCTTGAGGGGTCGGAAGCGGAAGACGGCGCAACGGGACTGGATGGGAGGGATGATCCGGGAGGAATAGTTGCAGGAGATGACGAACCGGCATATCGTGGCGTAACGCTCCATCAGCCGGCGTAGCGAGCTCTGCGCCTCGGACGTGAGCATGTCCGCCTCATCCAGGAACAATATCTTGAACGGGACCGAGCCTAGGGTGGCGCTGCGGGCATAGTTCTTGATCGTACCTCGGACGGTGTCGATCCCGCGCTCGTCGGAGGCGTTGAGCTCGAGGAAAGCCTCCCGCCACTCGTCACCGAACAGGTCGTGGGCGAGAGCGATCGCCGCCGTCGTCTTCCCGGTCCCGGGGGGGCCGGCGAACAAGAGGTGGGGGAGCGTGCGTCGGGCCACGTACGCCTGAAGCAAGTGGACGATCGCCTCCTGGCCGATCATCTCCTTCAGTGATCTGGGTCGATATTTCTCGATCCAGATGTCCCCCGTGACCCGATCCATCTCCCTTCTACCCAGTGTGTTGCGCTGTCACCGGGCGGGAGCTATTAAGGCTTGGGAGCGGCGCACCGGAATGGACCTTGCGTACAAGGCGGGCGGTGGTTCCGAAGGATTTTATACCTCCCGTTCCCTAATCATGCCGTGCCGGAACAAGACATGGCCTCCCCCGGCCTGCCCACCGAGGTACCCACCCCGGCGCGCTCCTCGGCCGCGCCACCGAGTTCCCGGTTCGGTCGGCTCCGGGAACGGCGGGTCGTCGCCGGGATCGTCGTGACGGCGGCCCTCGTGGCCCTGCTCGTCGTGGGGATCGCCTCGATCCCGGGCCATCCCCGGGCCTCGGGAGGGCTCCCATCCACCCCCTCCGGTGTGCCCCCGAACGCTGGAGGCGGCATCAACGTGGCCAGCGCCGGTGGTTGTCCCAACCAGTACTTCTACAACCAGCCGACGACCCTTTCCCTCCAAGCGGTAGTGGATTGCGCCTCCAATGCCGGCTTCTCGGGCGGCGTCCTCATCACGTTCGTGTCGATGGCGTATCAGGAAAGCGGATTCGACCCGGCCGCGATCGAGAACACCGCTGCCCATGCCCTGGGGATCCTCCAATTGGGAACGAGCGGGCAGCCGGTCCCACAAGGAAGCCCCACCCCCTGGTACGGGTACAACCCCTCCACATGCTCGACGTACAACTCGATCGGGAATTGGGGTGGGGTCTACTTCAATCCCGTCTGCTCCTTCCAGTGGGCGTACACCTATTACTCCGGTGGAGGAGGGTACCAGTTCTGGGGGAGCTACCTATCCGGGGCTTACTGTAAGTGGGCCCCGAACGGATTCACGGGAACGGGCTCGGTCCCTTGCTCCGGAACGGGTCAGAACCAAGCGAACTTGCCCTGGAGCACGGTCTGTCCCAACAATTCCTGTTCCGGAGGAGGAGGGGGGTCCCAGATGACCGTGACCTACTCTGCGGAAGAGTACACCTATGTGGGCAGCCAGCCTGGCTACAGCAACGATTGGCAGCCCGTTGGTGCCGTCTACTGTGGCGGGACGGTCCACTCCTACCAGAAGTCGGGCGACATGGTCGAGTTCCAGGCGTCGGTGTCGGGAGGGACGGGCAGCTATTCGGAGTCGTGGAACTTCGGGTCCTCCGGATGGTTCTACAACGGGGCGAGTTGGGTCTACTATAGCGGGGCCTCGAACATTGCCGGGAGCGGTGTCGCTGAGTTCGGCTTCGACGATGCGAATGCCGGGAACTCCGTGAACGTGCAGTTGACGGTCACAGATTCCGGCGGCTCTAGCGCCAACACCGGATGCAGCTTTACCGTCGTTGACTGAACGATCGTTCTCCTTCCCCCCGACAATCGTTATAACGTGCGAAGGGCTCGCATGGCCAACCCGTCATGCTCGGACCTACTTCCCCACTCGTGTTCGTGATGGCTGGATTTCTGTTGTTCAGCCCGGGCGCGCTGGTCGGGACGGCCCCGACAAGCGCCTCCCTTCACCCTAGCTTCTTGGACCGACCGACGTACGCGCTCCCGGATCCCGTGAGCTACTCGGCCCTAGGGGATTCGATCACCCCGGCCTTCGACGCCAACAGCACGGCCGTTGACGCCGGCACGCAACCGTACTACTCCTATGCGGTCGGCTGGAACACGTCCGTCTTCTCGATTTGGGAGCGCCTTGAGCGACTCTACGGGCCCGGGAGCGTGACGACCCACCTGCTCGCCGTCCCCGGAGACCGTTCCGTCGACATGATCTGGCAAGCCCAGCGGGCCGTCCAGAACCGGAGCGGCTTCGTGACCGTCATGATCGGCGGCAACGACCTGTGCGACCACAGCGGTTCGTACCCGAGCGAGACCCTGACACCGACGTCCGTCGCCAATTTCTCCGCCAACCTCAACCAAACCTTCACGATCCTCCGGAACGGTCTGCCCCCCTCCACCATCATCGCACTGGCCAACGTCGTCAACGTGAGCCGGCTCGCCGTGCTCTTCGCGGGGAATTCCCAGGCGCAGACCGTCTACTCCCAAGTCTGCCCGGCCCTCCTGAGCGGGACCGGGATCGCTCTCCTTCGGTCCACCCAGATGGCCTACAACGCCGCGGAACAAACGATCGCCCGACACTTCAACGTCTCGCTCTGGGACATGGGAGAGCTCAACTTCACGGCCTCCGACGTGAACACGCTGGACTACTTCCATCCCAGCGTCGCCGGACAGGGAATGATCGCTTCGCTCTTCTGGGACTCGCTTCCGTACGCCAAAATGCTCCCTGCTCTCTCGGTGCCGTCACTGCCATCGACCGTCTTCGAGGGTGGACCGATCCCGCTCAACGTTTCCTTCCGGGACGTGGTGGCCGCCAATGTGTCGGTCCTCTTCGAGCCCGCGGGCGCCACCCAATGGACCGAATACCCGCTCGCCCAGACGACGGGGACGCCTGACCAGGGCACCTTTGCCGGGACCTTGCCTCCGGCCGCGACTGCGACACCGGGGGCCCTCCACCTTTACTTCAAAGGATCCGATGGGGCCGGGTCCACGACCTATCTCCCGGCCGATGCCCCCACCGGCTACTACACCGTGAACGTCACTGCCGTCACCCCCTTGTCGATCGTCAGCTTCCGGGCCGCTCCCGCTGCGGTGACCGTGGGAACGCTCACCAACCTCTCGGTGGTTGCAACCGGAGGGGTCGCCCCCTATGCGTACGCGTATGCCGGGCTCCCTTTCGGATGTCTCAGCCAGAACAACAGCGTCCTCTCCTGCCGCCCGGCGGCCCCAGGCAACCTCTCGGTCCAGGTCTGGGTCAACGATTCGAGCCGACGCTCGGCCCATGCCACTGTAGGCCTCACGGTGGTTGCACCCGGTGGCACGCTGCTCGGAGTGGCCATCTCCCCTCCGAATGCGACCGTCCTGCCGGATTCCGAGGTGGTCCTTTCCGCGATTCCCGACTGCGGGGGGCAACCCTGTCCTGCCCCGGGACCGACCTTCGCTTGGTCCCTCACCAACTCGACCCTGGGATCGTTGAGCAACGGTACCGGGGATTACACCATCTTGCGTTCCGGTAGCGGCGAAGGCGTGATGACGGTGTCCGTGGTGGCTTCGTACGCTGGAACGGCCCGAACGGCCAGTATCGCGGTGACGATCAGCACCTCGGCCCCGGGTCAAGGCAGGCCGGCCATCCTCCGCTTCGCGGCCACACCGGAGCAGATTCGGCTCTCCAACTCCACGACCTTCGCCGTATCCGTGGCGGGCGGTGCCCTGCCCTACACCTATGCATTCTTCGGGCTGCCCCCCGGCTGTGGGGCGGTGAGCCGTCCCTCCATCGCTTGCACTCCGACCCTCGCAGGCAACTACTCCGTGGAGGTCGTGGTCACGGATGCCCGCGCCGACATCGTGAACGCTACGACCACGCTTCTCGTGATCGCGCCCAGCGGGTACCCTATTCTGGCCGCATTTACGAGCTCGCCGGCGCGCGTGATGGTCGCGGACTCGGTCACTTTCGCCGTGGCCATCTATGATGGTTCGGGCACGCTCCATTACGTGTACGGAGGGCTCCCACCGGGGTGCGCTTCCCAGGACCGCCCATCGTTCACCTGCGACCCTTCGGTGGCCGGAACCTATTCCATCCTCGTGACCGTCACCGATGGTGCGAACCATTCGGTGGCCGGAACCCTCGTCCTCACGGTCCTAGGCCAGCCCGTTTCCGCCGCCACGCCCTGGATGGGAGGGATCGTCCCCATTGCGGTCCTCTCGGGCGCGGTTGTCGCGACCGCTGTCCTCTTTGCGTTTGTGTTGTGGCGAAGGCGACACCGGGTCGGTCTCGAGGGGAGTTTGCCCCACCGCCCGAACTAGGCGCCCGCCTTCTTCTCGGCGTGTTCGGGATGGGAGGCCCGGGCATCATCCCCAGTCCCGTACCGCATCATGCCCCGGAACGCCCCGTAGAGCGTGGCCCACCGGCGGACGATCTCGACCGGACGGAACCGCCAACCCGGGTTCTCCTTCTCGCCCAGGGCCCCCTGCACGAGCAGGGCCACGAAGAGTGCGGCGAAGGAGAGTGACGCCAAGGCCCAAGCGACCTCAGCGAGGACCGGGAAGAACAGCAGAAGGAGGACGACCCCCACGAGCGCAAGCCCAGGTGGGACCACATACGGGAGCTCTCCAAGCAGTGAGGCTTCGGATGTGCGCTTGTGCCGGCGCCAAATGAGATAGCCTGCCGTAGCGTAGGCCGCCTGCTTCGAGGCGAGCTTGCCCAACGTCAGACCCGTGTAGTCGTGCGACACCCGGGCGGCGGGCACATAGGTCCCTCGTCCCCCGGATTCGACCACCCGGATGGCGAAGTCGAGGTCCTCCCCACCTTCCCTGGGTAGGAAGATCGTGTTCAGGGGACCGACCTTCCGGAAAAGTTCCGCCCGCCACGCGGAATTCCCCATGGGTAGGGAGTGGGGAGCGCGCGCAGCGACGTGGTCATAGAACCAGTTGAGATACGCATTGTAATAGACGGCGGAGATGGTGCGTAGGGACTCGGAAAGAGCGGGGGTGGGTCCCCCGGTGAAATCGGCCTTACCCTCGCGTATCGGTGTCACGAGCGTTTCCAGCCATTCCGGCGGGGCGACCTCATCGGCATCGATGAACGCCACGATGTCGCCCCGGGCGAGGGCGATCGCCCCGTTCCGAGTCTCGGCGACCGTTCCCGGAAGCCGTCGGAGAAGGACCCAGGGTTCGGCCCGGGCGTACTCTTCAACCTGTTCGAACGTGCCATCCTTGGAGCCCCCGTCGGCCACGATGACCTCGAGCGGACGGAGCGTCTGCTCCTTCAGGCTGTCCAACGTCCGGTTGACCCGACGGTCGTTCAGGACCGTGAGGATGACCGTCACCGTGGAGGGGGTCATCCTTCCAAGAACGCGCGGATCTGCATCTCGACCGCTTCTCGGGAGGAGTAGCGGTTCCGGAAGCCGGTGGCCCGGATCTTCTCGATGGAAAGAAGCTGCTGGGGAACGTCCCCCGCCCACCCTCTCGAGCCGCCTGTATATTCGATCCGCGCCTGGCCACCCATGGCTGCGACCACCAATTGGGCGATCTCGGAGACGGGGATGCGATCCCCGGGGGCGAGGTTGAACACATTGATGGGTTCCTGGGCGTGCTCCACGCAGTGAAGCATCGCATCGACGCAATCGGTTACCCAAAGATAACCCTTTGATTGACGGCCATCCCCGAGGACCTCGAGGCGCCCCGGGTCCTTGCGGAGCTTGGCCACGAAATCGTAGATGACCCCGTGGGTCGCTCCGGGTCCCACGATGTTGGCGAAACGGAAGATCCAGCCGCGCATGCCGAAGGTATGGACGAAGGCAGACAGAAGGGCTTCCGAACCCAGCTTGCTGGCCGCGTAGAGGCTCTCCGGTAGCAGCGGGCCGTAGTCCTCCGGGGTCGGAAGCACCTTCGGGAACCCATAGACCACCGAGCTTGAGGAAAAGGCCATGTCCTTAACTCCCATCGTGCGCATGGTCTCGAGCAGGAGCCGGATGGCGACCGGGCCTTCCTTCAGGTCGAGGTCCGTCTCGACGGTACCCTTGCGGATGTCGGGGTTGGCCGCGAGGTGCCAGACGAAATCGACCCCTTCGAGGGCCTTCCGAAGTACCCCGGGGTCCTTGACGTCCCCTTCCAAGATCTCCACGGAAGGGAGCTTCTGGAGAAGGGGGAGGTTCCCCCGGGTCCCGGAGGAAAAATTATCCAGCACCCGTACGCGGGCCCCGTCCCGGGCCAATCGCTCCACAAGGTGGATCCCGATCCCGCCGGCGCCGCCGGTGACAAGAGTGTGCTTGGTCTTCACTGTCCCGCGGGGGCCGGAGGCACGTCGGCTTCAAAGGTTTCCGGTGGCGGCGCAAACTCCGGGAACGGTGGATACGGGGCTGGGGGCGGCGGGGGCGGGACCATGGCCGAGTGCTTTCGCTCGCGCCGGATCAGCACGCGGCTTGTGACCCATACGACGACCCCGAGGGTCGCCAGCCCCGCGGCCACGTAGTAGAGCGGCGCGACCCACGATGCCTCCCCGCCATCCGGAGCGGCGGCAAGTCCGCTGCCGAGGGAGAAGGCCCCCACGATCCCCACGAGCACGCCCGCCACCAGCACGAGCAAACCTCCGATCCGTAGCAGGCGGAGCTTGAGGGAAACCCGGGGTAGCTCGTGACGCTTCCTCCAGTGGAGGCCGAAGAGGAGGGCATCGAGGACTGCCACCACCAGCGCCACGACGAGGATGGCGATGAACCAGTAGAGTTCCGGGCCGAGGATGATGGCAAAATAGGTGCCGAAGAGGGTGATGACGATGGGACCGTTCACGATCGGCATGCCGGGGGAGGAGACGGTCCCGTATACGATGCTCTGTCCGTTGAAATCGGCCACATCCCCCGTACCCTGGAACGTACCGGAGAGCGACACGTTCCCACGAATCGATGCGCCCGAGGGGAACTGGACCGTGTCGTCGGGGAGGATCGTGGTGCCGGAAAGGGTGAGGGACCCGGTGTTCAACGTGCCCACGATCTTCATGTACGTCCCAAAGGTGCTCCCGGGCGCGACCTGGGCCGAGCCGTCGAGGGTCGAGTTCCCCTGCTCAACGAAGGAGCCGACGGAGTCCGTAACACCGTCGATCGCATTGAATCCCTGGACGAAGTACCCTGTGGAGTTGACGGTCACGTTCCCCACCGCGCTCGTCGAGCCCTGGAGCGTGGTCGTCCCCTCAATGCGGAACGTGCCGTCACTCATGGCGAAATCGCCCACCGTGGTGATACCGGGGAGTCGCGTCGTCCCGTTGGTGTCGAGACTGCCGGAGAAGAGTGCCTCGCCCGAGAGGGTGATGTTGCCCTCCGAGAAGACTCGGCCGATCTCGCTCAGGTAGCCGGCGATAACGACCGAGCCTCCACCCAGCGTTGCGCTCCCCGATATCACGACCTCCCCCGAAGTGTTCACGAAACCCCGGATCATCGCCGCAGAACCGAGCTGGATGTTCCCGTGCATCGACAATTCCGTGCCCTGGGTTGTCGTAAGGGTAGACGAACCCGTCACCACCACGCTCCCGGTCATGTTGAGCGACCCCGAGATGGTGGAGTTCCCCACCTCGTGGAAGGTCCCGGCGACGCCTGGGGCGGCCGGAACTACGGTGAGCACACCGGTGAGTGTGATGTCTCCGTTCACGGAGCTCGTCCCCTGGGAGAGGACGCTGCCCCCGGACGAGGAGAGGTGGAAATCCCCCGTGAGGGTCATTCCGGGGAAGCTCGCGGTGCCGGTCGTGGTGACCGCGCCTGAGAAGAGCGTGGTGCCGGTCACGGTCACGGCGCCCTCCGCGAGCGATCGCCCGTTGAGCGTGAGCCCCCCCGCAAGGTCCACTTGGCTCGAGGAGAAGGTCGACAAGCCTGTGGTCGACACCGTTCCCTGAACGGAGACGGTTCCGACGACCGTGGCCACCCCGCCCATGATCACTACCGAGGTCAGGTTGAGGAACTCCCCCCACTCGGTCACCAGGGAGGCCGAGCCGTTCAGCGTGTCGGTCTTGTTGCCGACGATGGTGCCGGAGAGGGTCGTCGTCCCGTTCGCCAGGAACGTGCCGTTCTCAATCGTGGTCTCCCCGGAGATCTGGAGGGTCCCCGTGAGGTCGGTGCTGCCGATCCCGACCAGATTTCCCTGTGCAGAGAGCCGGCCTCCGAGGAAAGTGTTCGGCAAGGTGATGTTCCCTGCGGCGGTCGTGTCACCGTTGAACTCCGTCGTTCCCACCGTGAGCACGCTCCCCGTGGAGGACATCGACCCGTTGAGCCAGGTCTTCCCCTGGAGCAACGAACCGCTCGCGTTCTGGGAGAGATTGCCTTGGACGACGACCGAGCCGGATGCCGCGAGGGACCCGGTCAGGGTGATGGTGTCCTGCCCGCCTTGCTCCGGGTCCGCGAGCAACCGGCCGCTCACTGTGAGGTTCTGGCCCGTAAAGGTGGATATCGTGAAGTTGGACCCGAGGTACAACGAACCGGGGAACTGCTGGTCCCCCGATGCCGTGAGCGATCCCGTGATCGTAAGCCCGCCCAGGTTGTGGAAGTATCCGTGCGTGGATGTGTGCTGCTGGGAGACGAAGTTCCCCGATACGGTGACGTTCCCGGCGACCGCGTTGCCGTTCGTGACATCCAGGTCGCCGTAGGTCATGACGGAGGGTATCTCTCCCGGAGCGCCTTGCACGGAGACCGAAGGGCTACCTTGGGAGGGTATCATCGAGAAATTCGCCCCTCCCCCCGGTACGGTGACAAGGAGATGGCTCATGGGGAGCGGGGCGTAGAGGCCAGGCGAGGAGGTGGTCACCGAACCGGTGATCGAGAAGGTGGTCGGCCCGCTCCAAGTGATGGAGCTGGACGAGGCAGAAAGGCATCCCACGATCGGGTAACAGGGGGTATAGGTGGTACCGGCACTCACGGTCACCGGGCACGGTCCCAACCCGAGGATGTTCACGTTGCAGTTGAGGACCAGGCTCGAAGGCCCGTAGTTCACGAGCTGGATGTTCGACCCGCTGTTGATGAGATACCCACCCCCCTGGGCATAGATCCCGCCGCTGGCGTTCGCCCAGACGGTGAGGGTCGCTCCCTGCGAGGTGAGGAGGAAGGTATCCGCCGGATCGCCGATGGATACGTTCCCGATCAACGACATTGTTGCGGTCGAGGCGGAAGAAGGGGGATCGATGTAGACGGACGAGCCCGGGGTCGTGGTCAGTATTGACCCTTGCGTCGAGCT
>JAKBKR010000046.1 GCA_021832495.1 bacterium
CTCCCCGTCTCGAGTGGAGCAGCCCACGAAAGCTCATGAGGAGACAAGACCATGAACGGATGAGCTCGAAAAGACGGCGGACCCTGTTACGTGTCTGTGCGAGCCGTCAAGCACGGTCGACGGGTCCCCCGGCGCATCGGATTCCCCGCCTTCGCGAGGGAATCCGATGTCTGAGAACACCCAGAACCCCGCGGCGAAGCGACCCGAGACGAGCGTGGAGGCCTCCCCATGAGGCTGCGAACGGTGACCGGCAATCGGTACGAGACCCGGTGCCAGTGCGGTTCGTGCTCCGAGGTCATCCCGCCGTCGGACTCGGTCAAGGTCGTGATCGACTACGACTCATCCCCTCGCGGGGCGTAGGTCGCCCCCCTCCATTCGGCGGCTCGGGGACGAGTCTTGCCTCGAGACCGGGGGGAGCCGTCGCGGGTCTCTCGGCCTGGACCTGCCCTCGTGGTCAGGTGCCCCTTCGAACCGGGCACTGTCGCCCGCGCTTCGGCCGAGACGAGCAAGAAGGGAGAACGGGTAAGTAGACCCTTCACGGTTCTTCGAACCGTGTTACTCCGCGGGGCGACAGCAATCCTCGCCTTGATCGCAGCGATCACCGTTCTCTCGCCTACGAGCTCAGCGGGAGCCTTCGTAGGCGAGGAGGCGCAGCTCGCCTCTGCGAGTCCTCTCTATCACTGGACGAACCTGACGACGCCATCGGCGTGCTGCGGACCTGTGGCGTACGACCCGTCGAACCGCAGTGTTGTCTCCCTCGGACCCCCGACTCGGCTCTTCGACAACGGAACATGGGGGGGTTATCACCCGGGCTCGGCCATTACTCTGCAATGGAACGGCACCAACTGGGTCCCTTTCTCTGCGGCCTACGACGCCCGCGCAGGAGCAATCCTCGCGCTCGCCCTCACTCCCTGCCGGTCCGCTCCCTGCCCCTTGGAGATCACCCTGTGGTCGTGGAGCGATTGGAACTGGACATTCCTCGGGCTCGTTCCCCAGGGGCTCTGGGCAGGAGCGCACATCGTCTATGACTCGGAGGACGGATACGCCCTCGTCTCCGGCGCCGGCACTTCGAATGCGACCCACCTGGCCCCGGAGCTGACCTGGACGTACGAGGCGGGCCTCTGGACGAATGTCACGGCCACCGCCGGCTCGCCCCCCTGGGGTGCCTCCGCGTGGGCAGACGATCCAACGGCGGGTTACGTGGTGGCCTTCGGGGGCTGCCGAGACTGGCCCTGCACCGGTACCATCGGCGAGACCGCGACGTTCCACGGAGGGGCCTGGACCAATGGCACCTCTCGATGGCCGACCGCTCCCGCGCCGCGCGCGGGCGAGGCCATGGCCTACTTCAGCGGGTGCGGCTGCGTTGTCCTCTTCGGTGGTTACGGGAATGGGGGGTACTCTCGGGAGGCCTATCGCAACGACACATGGACGTTTGGCCCGGGCGGGTGGACCAACGCCACTGCGAACGGCCCCAGCCCTCCTCCCCAGTTCTTCTCCAACGGTGGGATGAGCGACGACCCCATCAACGACGCGGTCGTGATCTTCGGTGGGGTCTCTCGGGGAACGGCCGGCGGGTTCTGGGCCTGGGGGAACTACACGGCCCCAAGACCCACCGCGACCCCGCCCACCTTTCCTCCTCTCTTGCTCCTCGGGATTGCCGTGCCCGCCGCGATTGTCGCACTGATCGTTCTGCTCCTTCTCGTGCGCCGGCGAAGGCGGCGAAAGGTGGAGCCAGCCGCGCCGTCTCCCCCCTCGACCTGGGCCTGAGCACCTGCCACCACGCGCCCGTTCTCACCTCCCTCTGCGAGGTGAGAACGTGCCAAAGCACATCTCCAACGAGCCGCCCACGCCGAACGAACCCCCCGCCAGGGGGTCCGACGCATGAGGCTTCGGACCATTACGGGCACCCGCTGGCCCGCGAAGTGCGCCGACGGGTGCGGGACCCTCATCCCCCCGGGCCCTGAGGTCAAGGTGGTGGTGGACTTTGAGTCCCACCCGAGGAAGACCTGGATCCCTGAGCACAGCCCCGACGCGGGGACCTGGAAGGGGAACGGGTCGACGGTATCGGACGCATCCTCTCGGGACGCGTCCTCCCTCCGACGGCCCAACTGCCCCCTGTCCTCGGCCCAGCCCGCGCCGACGAACGGCAGCAACGGCCACTCAGCCGGGTTCACGCCCGCGAACGCCCTCCCAGCCGCGCCTTCGGCTCCCCCGGCCCCGCCGGCGCCTCCGAAGGCGCCACAGCCGCCCCCACCCCTGGCTCTGCTGGCCTCGACCGGGGGCGCGGACGCGACTCCCAACCCCGCCTCCGGGGTCCCATGGGCGACGGCGAGCCTAACCTTCAACGCGGGCAGCTTTGAGAGCGCCCGAGCGGGTCTGGCCGACTACGCCCAGCCCGGGGAGACTTGCGAGCAGCTGCGGGCGCGGGTCAACCGCCTGGTCCTGGAGGACCTGGAGCGATCCGTCCGTGCGATGCGAGAGCTCCATGAACGCCTGGGCGACGCGCCCATTCGAACCTCTTCCCCCGCCCGCGCGGCGGGGGCCCCTTCGGGGGCTTGCTCTCCTCCCAGGATGATCGTCCCGTCGGCCCCCCCGACGGCGGAGGGGGCGTCGCCCGGGCACAGTCCATCAGCGGTCGGCGCGGGCCCGGGGCCCTCGAAGGCCCCGGTACCTGACCTGTCCTCCGAGGCCAGGTCATCCCTCGGGGGAGCGACTGCCTCCTCCCCCTCGGCCCAGACCTCCTCCGGCGAGCGCCCGCTCAAGGTCCTCGTCCACGAGGTCCGCCTCGACCTCTCCGACGCGGATCCCCTCCGCCTCTCGAGGAAGATGAGGGTGTGGACCGATTGGCTCGGCAAGCGGGGCTACAGCTCTGCGAACGACGTTCGGCCGGGGGACGAGTGGGCGCTTGAGCGCGTCCTCGGGGACTTCGAGGCGGTCAACCGCGGGGGCCGGGCATGATGGAATCCAGCGTCGCCGCGCTCCCGGGGACCCAACCCGAGGACCTCTTGGAGTCCGCCCGCCGCCTCCTCCGCCTCAAGGCCCAGATCAAGGCCCTCCAGAAGGAGGAGACCGCCCTGAAGGGGGACCTCCTCATCGACTTCAAGGCGGCCGGTCAGGACCGCCTGGAGCTCGCGGAGGGGACCGTGGAGCGCTCCGTCCGCGTCTCGTGGTCGCCCATCGACCCCAGGGTCTTGCGACAGGCCATCGGTGAGGAGAGGGCCGCCCGCTACATCCACGAGGAGGTCGAGGCAGAGATGGTGGTCAAGGAAATCGACCCCGAGGTCGTGGTGAAGGTCCGCCACGCCTACCGCGAGACGGAATTTGTGGAGGCGAGCCCTGCAAGAACGGTCGCGTGAGACCATGACCATGGCGCGCTCGGGTCAACCTACTTTACGACCGAGGAGGTTCCCCTCACAGGGACGGCATCGACGTTGACAGACTCGTTCGTCGCACTCGTCGAGTCAGTGGGCCCGTACGTCTTCACTGCCGCCACCCTGCCCGCGACCGCGTACCTCGGGTACCGGTACGGGCTTCGGCGTTTTGGGAGGCAGAGAAGGTACCGTAGGATGAGGAAAGCGTACGCGCAGCTAGTCGACTGCCTGTTGCAAGAGCTTGGCCGGGCTGTCGCCATGGACTTGACGAAGGACGCGCAAGACCGCTGGAAGTCTCTCATGACCCGCTTCCAGGGCACAGGGCCCCCTCCCCCAGCGGTGCAGAAGGAGGCAATGACTGAGATGCAAGGTCTCATGTCGACGATGGCGCTCGGTCTTAGCCAAATGCTTGTGGAACTGGATGAGAAGTCAGACGTGAGCATGCTAACGAAGTACCTTTCGGGGCCCCTGGATTGGAGCCAGCCCGAGAAGATTGGGGCCGATCTCTGGCAGGCAACTCACGTCATGCTTTCCAGACTACCGCGGGGAATCATGATGTTGGACAGATCCTACGACGCGTCTGTGGCCTCTCTCCTCTTGGATGGTGCGGACGACGGTGTGCTGGGTGCATTCGATGAAGAGAAGGAGTTCTTCTACCGGTTCTTCACGAGTTCCTTGCCAGGGGGAACCCCGGTAGTGCTGGACGTTCCAGCTCATCGAATGCGCGTACGCGAGCTTGCCCGACGTGCTCAGAAGGATTTGACCAAGATTACCTACGGAGCGTAGATTCGGCTCCGTCAACGATGCTGGCATGGTTCCCTCGTCCTCGAGGAACCATGCTCGCTTCCCCACAATCCGAACGCCGCGCCGCCTACGAGAACTTCGCCTCGCCAGAGTCCGTCCCCGAGTTCGAGCTCGTGCCCCTGAAGGCTCCGAGCGGCGACCACCTCGTGGATTACAGAGGGGTGGCCCGGAAGGACAACCAGGAGGTCGTGAGCGTTGTCAGCTCGCGCTACGGCCTCGTCGGCCACCGGGAGGTCGCCAGGGTCGTCCACCAGGTTGCGGAGACCCTCGAGGTCCCCGTCCAAGGGGAGGCCCCGACGCCATTCCCCCGCGAGCAGATCCGTCTCTATTCGAACGGCCGGCGGATGGAGCACCGCCTGGTCATCGGGCGGCTGTTCAAGCTCGAGGACCGGGAAAGTTTCTACCCTGCGGTCAGGGTCGTGAACTCGCTCGATACTTCGACCGCTGTCGTGGTTTCGGGCCTCGCGATCCGGATCGCATGTCTGAACCAGTTGCACGCCGGGCAGGCGGGAGAGGTCACCGAGCTGCGCGAGCTCCACCTCGCATCGAGCGAGGACCTCCTGGGCCAGGTCGAACGGGCGATCCACCAGTTCCTGTCGAACTTCGACTCCGCGCTGGACCTCTACGCACAGAGCATGGCCCAAACGATGCTCGCGGAGGAGGTGGAGCCCGCGCTCCTCGGGCGAGGGATCCCGCTGTCGCACGCGGGGATCATCGGCTCTCGAGCAGAGGCCCTCGCGAGCCACAACGCGACGCTATCCCGGTGGACCGCGTTCAACGTGGCGACGCACCACTTCAGTCACGAGGTGGACGTGAGCCCGGACCGGACCCGCTTCTTCGAGCGAGCCTCGGCGGGGGCACTGCTATCTCCAACTTGATGGAAGAGGGTCGCTCGGGGAGGGCCACTCTCCCTCCCCGAGCAGTGTTGGTTCTTGGGTTCTTTCCCGTGTGTGCGGTAGTTCTCGTGCTTCTCGATTGGTGTGCTTGGTTTCAGGAGGTAGTACTCAGGTTGCGATGTGTTTCGATGAGTGGATCACTTCTGGTCGGGTTCTGTGGACTCCGCGTGCTCAGCCCGATCCGCCGCCGATTGCATCCGTGCGGCAAAGGCTTTCGCCTTGGCGTCGCCCGAACGGTCGGCCGCAGACTGGACCCGCGCAGCGGCTTCCTTGTCTGTCTTCGGCATCGCTCACCTCCTGGCCAATGTCACGACCGATGCCGTACTTGAACCCTGGCTTGAGAGACTGACGCATATACCTCGAACACGTTGTTGTCGGGGTCTCGCCACGCGGCTGAGACGTACCACGTTCGTCCCGCGGTCGGCACTTTGCTGAACCCGTAGACGGGCGCGATGCCCTTGTTCTGCAGGGTTCGCTCGATTGTGCGCACCTGCGCGGCCGTCGCGACGCGGAACCCGAGGTGGTTCGAGATGGGGTCCGTGGCGCCCGTCGTCGGGACACGCGGCCTCCCGAGCCGGGTCCGCTTCGGGTGGCTCTCGGTGAACCAGAGCGTCATCCGTCCCCTTCGGTACCCAAGCCAGACCGCATCCGTGATGGGAACGAGGTGGAACCCCAGGACGGGGAGGAACAGGTCGTGGAACCGCTTCGCCCGCTCGAGGTCGGAGACCTCGAGGTTGACATGGGCGAGGGTCGGAGGCGACGCTCTCATGGGGTGTCACCCTCGAGCCGCCCCTTCAGGGCACCGCGGGCGACGCTCAGGACTTCCGCTGCTATGCGCCCGCTTGTCTCGATCACGACCTCCCCCGGCACCGGCCGGGTGACCCAGCCCTTGTGGCTCGCCTCCACGTAGGAGACGGGGAGTGTCGTCTTTCTCCTCGCCGCCTCGGCTGTGGTCACATCTAGGCGGACGAGAAGCACTCGGGGATCGCGTCGGGTCCTCCCGATGCGCCGCAAGAACCGGTCCACCTTCTGTGTCGTGAGCAGAAGGCCGGGGTCGAGGACGAGGTTGAGCCCACGGCCAAGAATGAGCTTGGCGTGGATGGCGAGGAGGGCGATCTCGAGATCCCACTCCTGGTCGAGCCATTCTCCTCGCAAGTCCGGGGGGTGATGGGACGTGGCGGCGTCGGTGTCGAGGGCATAGAAGCGCCAAGGCGGCTTCCCCTCGAGACCACGCATCAGGGTGGTCTTCCCCGCGCCGATAGGGCCCCGGAGGATTACGACCAGCCCTCCACCCGGCTTCGAGGGGCCCAGGATGCGTCTAGGGATAGAGCGGGGCCGTTTCATGCGCCGAGCATACCTCTCGCCCACTCGAGGACTTGGGTCGGGTTCTTCCCATCCGAGTCGAAGGTGATGGCCTTCGGGTGGACTTCAGCGAAGCGTGGGACCTCGTACGGGCGACGCCGGCGTGCCTCCGCCTCGGACACGAGAATGTGGAGGATGAGGGAGGGACCCACGCCTGCAGGTGCGCCCACAGCCCCGAGAAGGCGGTCGATCTCCCCCGCCTCCTTGAAGAACCCTTCGACCAGGAGGGAGACCTTGACGCGCTCCACCCAGGACGCCGCTGCGTCGTTCAACATCCTGCGACATATCTTCCGGCCATCCGGGTCCCATTCTCCCTTTCCGGCCAACTCTCGAAAAGCTGGGCCGATGAAGTCGTCGGCCTGGAGCAGCTGCCAGCTCAGGTCGAGCCCCGCGATTAGAGCACGGGCGAGAGCGGACTTGCCCGAGGCTGTCCCCCCCGAGATTACGACGATCCTCTGGCCGGGTCTCATGACAGGTCCGACCATCACGAGCCCCGTAGATAGTCGCTCTGGCGCTCCGTGGGGCGAGTTCGGCACCCATCCTGGGCGAACTCCCCCCCCGAGCTGCCGGGAGAGGCGCTCCGGCGCCCTCTCCCCACACATCTCTCCCGCCACCCGCCCCCGAAGGCGCGCAATCGAGGGAGGGACCTCCCCTTCGGACCCGTCTCGTGGCCGGGTCCCCGCGCAAGTCCTTCGGGCTTGCGCCCCCCCACTTCGCCTCCCGCCCCCGAATGGCCACAATCAAGGGAGGGACTGCCCGCGCCGGCCCTCCTTCGAGCACCCGCCTCGAGCCCGGTCGCTAGCTCGCCTCTTCGACATGCTTCAGGACCCTGAGCGCCCGGAGGGTCACCATCTTGCTTGGACCACCGGCCTTCTCAAGTGTGAACGGAGTGTCATTGAACGGCTTCATGACATCGGGATGAACTGCGTCCAAGTTCCACCGTCCGTTGGAACAGCGCCGTCTCTGCAACCACTCCAACCCGAAGCGCAACCTCGGGTCGTCGCCATAGCCCAGAGCGGTCAACATCTCCAATCCGACGAGCAGGTCGTAGAAGTAGAAGACCGGGTCGTGGGTACGAAGCATGGGTTCGTACCGGGGGCCCTGCTTGTGGAGCTCCCGCTCGAGGTAGAACTCCGCCCCGAGTTCTGCGGCGCGTTGCATCGCCGCGCTCCTCTTGGAGCGGGGCAGACTGGCGAGAGCTGAGAGCCCTTGCCACGCGTACAGGTCCCGACCAATCCCGAAGTGCGACCAACCCCCCCGGGGATGCACTCTCTGCGCGATCCACTCCAGCGACCGGCGGACGCGAGGGTCCTTGCCGTAACCAAACCGTACCAGCGACGCAGCGCCCATCCCAAGGGAGCAGTAGTGGGGCTCTACCGAGGGGTGGACCACGGGGCCATATCGATAGGGCTTCATGGTCATCCAGAGCTCGGCGGACTCTCGGACCTGAGGAGTTTCTCGTGTGAGGCCGAGGCCCGAGAGCACGACCATCATCCAGGTAGTGGAGGTGTAGCTCGGGCTGAAGTGGCTCCAATCCCGTACCCACCATCCCGTCGGGTTCCGTTGGGCAAGGATGTCGGCCGCCCAGCCCATCTTCGGGATTTGCTCCTTCGCCTCTCGGACATCCGGGTCGCTCGGGGGGAGTCCGACGAGCTCGGTCAGAGCGAGGTAGCGGATCGAGGGCTGGTCCTTCCCGAGCAGCCAATCAAGGACCTTGTCCTTCCACATCGCGCGACCCAAGCTTCGCTCGCCTTTGGCGCTTTCCCGCAGCGAGGCCAGTCTATCCCAACCGAGGCGAGGACGGCCGGCGAGCCTCCATATCCGTCGTCCCTATCCGCCATCCTGTGCGGAACGAGCTTCAGATTCTCCGCGAGTTGTACCGTCACAAGGCAAGGGCTCGCCGCGCCTACCTCCGGAAGATCTGGTCCCTTCCTGTGAAGGAGCGTTACAGGGACCGCGGGGCCACGTTCCCCAGCCTGGTCGACATCTACCTCCACATCTTGGACGACCACAGGTTCTGGTTCATCATGGGGTACAGGGGTCAGACATTCAAGGACTATCCCCTCGGGCTACGGATGAGCCGCGCGCAGGCGGAACGGGCCACGCGGGATGTCGAACGGCTGACGGAGAGCGTCCTGGAGGGGTTGCGGCCGAAGGACCTCGGCCGGAAGATTCTCCATCCCGTGGACAAGAAGCTCCTTCCGATCCGCTCGATGCTCCTGAACCTGCTCCAGGGAGAGCTGCAGCACCATGGAGAACTCAACGCCCTCCTCTGGCAGATGGACGTGGAAGCCCCCTGGCTTGGCTACACCTGAGACGCTCCTGACGCCCCCGAAGGGCGCCCCAACCGGGAGCGGGGGCTGCGAGCTGTCGCTCGGTCCCCTCCCTCCTTGGCCCTCCTACCCTTGTGGGGGGCCTGTCGGCCCCCCGACGCGCCCTTCGGGCGCGGGGGCCCGTTCGGGGGTGGGGCGGCGGGTACTCGCGGTGGTCGTTCGCGTCGGGGTGCGTTCGTGGCGCCGGGCCGCACATGGCAGTCATCGGGCTGAAGCCTCAACGGCCGACCGCACTCCCTCTTCGGACGCGTCCCCATCCTGGGGACGCGTCCTCGCGCGGATCGGCCTCTGCCCCCCGTTCCGCGCCGAGGTCGCGGGACGTTCCCTCGCTCCTCCCGGGACGACGAACGCTGGAACTCCGTCGACGTCCTCCACCCTCAACCATCTCGAAAGCGCCGAGCCGAGCGGCCCCGCCCGTAGGGCAACCTACCGAAGTGCGACGGGCCGCTAGGAAGGGAGCCGCTCGGGCCCGAAGGGCTAATCTGGTCGTTCCACTGTCGCCCGCCTCATGTCGAACAACTTGCCCGCCCCAACGAACGGGCCCGCGCCTATCGTACTGGCGGCCGTGCCTTCCTGCGGGGTGTGCAACGAGGTGATTCGGCCCAACGAGAGTGTCTTGATAGGTTGGCCCAAGGGAAGTTCACCACCATCCCCTCCGCAGGCTGTTACCGACCTAAGCGTGATTCACGCAGACTGTGTGACGTCAGAGATGAAGGATGAGATTAAGCGAAGTATCGGGCACGACTTGGACCGAACCCGTAAGTGGCGCCTTCTTGCAATGCTGCTCCCCTGACATTGTGGTCCCGGGCACGGCCGGTTCACATTGGAGTTTCAGGCCACCGGCCCGACTCCCTTTTCTCGGGGGATGCGGTTCCTGCCGACTTCTCGAGCGGAGGGTCCTCAACGTCGTTGCCCTGTTCTGACGGTCCGCTCCCTGATGGGTCTACACGCAGCTAGACCCACTTCCAAGGAATCTTCTGGTTCCCAACTGGAGGGGCGTGGTGAGTTGCGATGAAGTCACCAATGACCCAACTTTCCAATGACCTAGGGGTCATCCCCTGCCAAGCTGGAATCCACGCGTAGGAGTCCGCGTAGGCCGCGGCGTACTGATACTTCGGGTAGTACCTCGTGCGGTCGTCGTGCCGCTTTCTCCACGCCTCCTCACAATCGCGTGCGCCTGAGAGGTGGTTGAGGAGCCGACGCCTGATGTTGTCGGCTTTCCCGATGTAGTAGACCGAGGACGACCCTACTGGGTAGCGAAATCTCGTCCGAAGATTGGCCAGGAGGAAGTAGACCCCGCCGCTGGTAGGAACGCCGTTATGCTGGTCCAGTTCCCAGAAACTTGTCCACGGGCCGCTGAGTTCGTATCTGGGGGAGTTCGGCTTTCGCTTGAGGAAAGACATCGCGCGGTGGAATCTTGCCATGCTCGACCTCCTTGGCTGTGAGTAGCAGCGTAGAGAAAAACGCTGCGACCCGCTGAGTGGGGACCCTGGGAGAAAGGCATGGGGCCGGCTACGGGACGGCTCGCCCGTC
>JAKBKR010000047.1 GCA_021832495.1 bacterium
CCGGAAGGGCGGGAGTTTGGCTCCACTTTAAAGGCTTTCGTAGCGACCCCTGCATCGCTTCCCGATGCGCTTTATACGGGCGATATCTCGGGAGTACCCGTCGCCACTGTAGCTCAGTTGGCAGAGCAGCTGATTCGTAATCAGCAGGCCGAGGGTTCAAGTCCCTCCAGTGGCTCCGGCCCAGGATCGGTCTGGACCCATCGGACCGGGAACAGGTTGCGGGGTGAGAGATCGCCGTTCGCTGAAAGGTATTTACCTATCGGGCGCTACCGTTACTGCGTGCCGAAAGGAAGAAGAGCGGCCAATCAGCCCCCCAAGGGTTTTTCGGTGAACCGTGGCCTCGGGAAGGGTCGGCATTCCCTGCTGGAGGCCTTCCCCGGTATTGAGAAGCTGCCCGCGTTCACCTCAATCGCTACCAAGGACCCTCGGGGCCCGGTGCACCTAGCCCGCACGGAGGTCGAGGTGGTGGAGGCCGACATTTGGATGTACGTGGCCCCTTCGGACCCGGACGAGATCGGTTCGATGCGGTCCCGGGAAGGGTGGAAACCGGTCTTCTCCGGGGAGAAGGACGTGGTGGTCGTGGGCCACGACCATATCGCCGAGAGCCCCGAGATCCTGCTCTATCTCGACATCCTCCATGAGCTCTGCCATGTCACCCAGCGACACCGGGGTATGCACCTCTGGGCGGAGGGCTATAGCTATGTGGACCGGCCCACCGAGATCGAGGCCTACCAATTCGTGATCGAGGAGGCCCGGCGCCTCGGTGCGACCACTCCTTTCCTCCAGGAGTATCTCAAGGTCGAATGGGTCTCGGATGAGGACTATCAGCGACTTCTCGAGAAGATGGGACTTCCGGGTACCTGAGGAGCGTCACCGATGGTCAAGCCCACCGGCGCCTACCAGAGCCGGCTAGAATCCGAGCGCCGCTCGCCGTGGCGGCGCTTCCTACGATCCCCCCTCTTTGAGCCCGTGCTTGCGATCATTGTGATCGTCGTCATCGTGGTCTCCCTCTACGCCTACACGGAGACTTGGCCTCCGATGGTCGTCGTGGAGTCCGGCAGCATGCAACATGGCACGAACGATGTGTTAGGGGTCATCAACACGGGGGACATCGTCCTAGTCAAATCGGTCTCGGACCCCACCTCGATCCCCACCTACGTCGACAGCGAAGTGAGCGGATTCACCACCTACGGAGAGTACGGGAACGTCCTCCTCTACATCGCGCATGATGCCGCGGGAAATGTCCTCTCCACCGTCCCGATCATCCACCGGGCCATCGTTTGGCTCAACTACAACGGGACGGGGTTCACCATGCCCTCGGTCTTCGCCCTGTCCTGCCCCTCGGAGTACGTCGTCCTCGATCCCGTCGGAGTGCCCGGATGCCTCTCGAACCCCTGGCAACCGGAGGCCGGGACCCTGGTCCTCAAGAACGTCGGGTGGCAGAGCGTCTGGGTGAACATCAGCCTGAGCGGGCTACTCCGCGAAGAACCGTACTCCGGATTCGTGACGATGGGCGACAACAACATCGCCCCGGGCACCCGCACCGGCCTCTACGACCAGATGGCGTGCTACCCATCCTGCCTCGTCAAACCGGAATGGGTGGTGGGAGTGGCGCGTGGGATGATCCCCTGGTTCGGGGCGCTCAAACTTTGGATCGAAGGCCAGTCCTGCGTGAGCGCGGTCCAATGCGTTCCGACCCAGAGCTGGGCCTATCTCGGGTTGTCGATCGCCGCAATCATCATCCTTCCCCAAGTGGTTCCCTGGGGCTACCGACTTCTTCGGAATCGGATTCGGGAGCGGCAAACGAAAGGTTCGGGAACACTGGAGGCTTCCCCGCCTGATAACCCTCCACCCATTCCAGACCCTCCTTCAGAGCCCGAGGGATCTCATCGATGATGTCGCTCGCCCGGATGCCGTAGCTCCGGCGCTGGAAGAGCCCAAAGGAGGCATGGCCGATCCAGAACGCGGCAAGGCGGGCCGCATGGAACGCCGAGAGGCGGCGGGCCATGAGCGAGGCGGCCAGCCCCGAGAGCACATCGCCCGCCCCGCCTACGACGAGCGCGGGATGGTGCAGGACGTTCTCTCGGAACGTGTCCCCGTCGGTGATGAGGTCGATGTCCCCCTTGTAGAGGATGGCAGAACCGAGTTGGGAGGACAGTTTCTGGAGCTGTTCCCGCCGCTCATTCCGCTTGACGGAAACGTCGTAGCCCAAGATGCGGTAGAGCTCCCGCCGGTTGGGGGTAAGGAGCAACCGCTCATGGACCTTGCCGAAGAGCGGGCGGGACTCCCGAGTGGCCGCTAGACGCGTCCCGTCCGCGTCCAGGACGACCGGGATACGCGGGAGGGCGTGCCCGAGAAGCGCGCTGAAGGCCTGCACGGTGCCGTGCTCGTATCCCGCCCCGTTCCCGACCAGAAGCGCATCGGGATGGAGGCTTTCCACGGTCTTCCACAATTCATCGGCATCGTTCGCCGAGAACACCCCGTCGCGGCCCACGCTGCGCACGATGAGGTCGGGTGAGTACCCTCGGATGACCGTGGCGGCCGGCTCCGGGGCGACGACGAAGACCATATCGGTTCCGGCGGCGAGCGCGGCCAAGGCTGCGAGCGCGGGAGCGCCCGTGTAGGGGCCTCCACCTACGACCACCAATCGCCCGCTGTCTCCCTTGGAGGTCGTTGCCCCCGGCCGGGGGAAGAGCATGTACTCTCCAGGCCCGGTCTCTTCGAGGGATTCCCGGGGAAAGCCGATGGATCGTACGGTCACTTCTCCGGTATTCTCTGGGGCCATCCCCTCCTTGGGAACCTCGAGGGCGACCGTCCACCGGGGGTGCAAGGACACGGAGGTCCCGATCCCCGTCGGAAGATCGACCGAGAGCACATCCACCCCCGAGTCACTGATCGCAACCACGGCGGAACGATACGGCTCCTTGAGTTCATCGCGCCCACCGGTCCCGATCATCGCATCCACGATGAGGTCGTGTTCCTTCAACCGGTCCGCGTCGGGGACCCCGATGTGTATCCCGGGGAAGTCCACGATCATCTCGAACCGGCGCCGGGCTGACCGGGTGCGAATGTTCCGCTTGTGCACGAGCAACCAGAGGTCGACGGAATATCCCCTGCTCCGGAGGTAGAAGGCGGTCGCGAACCCGTCGCCCCCGTTGTTACCACCGCCACAGACGATCGCGATCCGCCCATCGGGTGGGGACTTCGCGTGCTTTGCCACTTCCTCGGCGATGGCCCGACCGGCGTGGTCCATCAACGTGTCAATGGTCACGCCGCGGGCGACCGCGTTGGCCTCCAACACGGCGACGTCCGTGAGCGAATAGGGTTTCATGGCGAAGCCCCACCTTTGTCCGCAGTCTCCTCCGGCAATTGGCCGAAGAGGTCCACGGTCTCGGGAAGGAGCTTGCGGCGGCTCAGGTAAGACGCTTGGGTCCGGGTATAACGGAACATGATGTCGGCCTTGTCGGACTGGAATTTCCAAGGGCTGACCACGAGGAGATCCCCCTCCCGGATCCACATCTTCTTCTTGAGGCGGCCCGTGATCCGACCCATCCTCGAGACGTTATCCTCGCAGACTACCCGGATGCGGCCGGCTCCGAGCAGCTGGTTTGCGATCGCGTAGATCTGGCCCTTGTCCCGGCGAGGGAGGGGAAAGCGGCCAATGCCTTCTCCTCCGTCAACCGTGGCCTCTACTTGGTCGGGCTCTGCCTCGGCCTCTATAGGAGGTTCGGGCTTCGGTTCCTTGGGGCCGTCCTCGGGTCCCCGGGCATCCTTTTCTTCCACGGCGAAGGGGAAGAGAGGACTATCTATTTGAATGCAACCGATGACGGGGGGGACCCGACCGGAGCGGAACCTCGGGGCGGGATGGGAGAGCAGGAGAGGAACCCAGGCATCCACTGGTCTACCATCGAGCGTAATCGCTCAAGATCCCGGTCCCACTGGTCCCGGAACGCCCGTCGGCGGAACGTCGCCGCCGGGTGGAGCATCGGGTAGAGCGGTCGGCCGCGCCAGGAACGCGGGCGGCCCGCCTCGGCAAGCGGCCTCCCGGATGTGGGTTCGAGTGCGCGGAGTGCGCGTCCCCCAAGCGTGACGATCACCTCAGGAGCGAGCAGTGCGAGCTTCAGTTCGAGCCAGGGACGGCAAGCCACCGCCGCCTTCGGATCGAATACGTTCCCGGGCGGATGACACATGACCACGTTGGTGATCCCGTAACCGTCGGCCGGAAGCCCCAGCTCAGCGATTGCCCGATCGAGGAGCTGGCCCGCCTTTCCCACGAAGGGGAAGCCGGATTCATCCTCTTGGGCTCCCGGTGCCTCTCCCAAGAAGAGGAGGCGGGGCCGGCGAGCCCCGCGATAGATGACGACGTTCTTCCGGTGGCGGGAGAGTCCGCACGCCGCACAACCTTGCATAGCCTCGAGTGCTTCTTCCCAAGAGGGTGTGTCGCCCCCTGTCGTAGCGCTCAAAGCTCCTTGTACGCGGCATACAGGTCGCGGAGCATGCGAAGGCGTCCGACCTTCCCCTGCTTCACCGTGCGCTTCACGATCTCGCCGGTGTGGGCCTTGGGTTGCCCCCGTTCGGTCATCATCTCATGGAAGGTCTCCGTCATCACGGAAGGATAGTTCTTGTAGATACGGGGGTTCCACTTCACCTTCCCCACCTTCCGGAACTTCCGGAAGTCGGAAAGGATGTGTCCGGCCTCAAGCCGCTGACCATATGCTCCGAGCGCCGCCGAGGAAAAGTCCTTCTTTGGAAGGGTTTCCAAGGCCGTCTCCGCAGCGAGGATCCCGCTGCGGATGGCATAGTTCATCCCCTGGATGAGGATCCCGTTCGAAAAGACGAAGCCCGCGGCGTCCCCACAGACCATGAACCCGTCACCCCAGAGGTAGGCGGGAGCGCTCGCCTGCCCGTCAGCGATGAGCTTCGCACCGTACTCCACCATTTCCGCCCCGGCCAAGTAAGGAGCGATGGCCGGGTGGGATTTGAACCGCTCGATGATGTCGTGCGAGACCATCTTCTGACTTTTGAGGGAGGCGATGTTCACAATGATGCCGAGGGAGATCGTGTCGGCATTCGTATAGAGAAACCCCCCGGCCATGATGCCATCGGGGAGGTTGGAGAGGACCCACTCCTGGGCCCGCCCGCTCCCTGGCGCCACATGGAACCTTCCGTCGATCTCCTCCTTGGAGAGCTTGAAGACTTCCTTGATCCCGAGTTCGGTATGGTGCTCGCTGAGGCGCTGGGGGGGTCGGATGAAGGTGCCGAGCGTTGTACGGGAGTTTGTACCGTCGCAGATGATCGTGACCGGCGCACCCACCACCTCTCCACCCTGGACAACGCCGTGGACCTTGCCGTTCTCGATATTGAGCTTCTCCACCGGGACCTGACTGATGACCGTGGCCCCGGCCTCTTCGGCCTTCTTGGCAAGCCATGCGTCCGTTCGGGCTCGGAGCACACTATGTGCATTGTAGGGGGGTTTCGACCAGGCCGCGTCCTCGTATTCAAAGGAGAGGGCCCGATCCCGGGTCAGGAAACCGAAGCGCTTCGAGACGATATGCCGCTCGAGCGGCATCTCCTCCCGCCAGTTGGGAAGGAGCCGATCAAGGTCGTGGCCCCAAAGGATCCCGCCGGAGAGGTTCTTTGCCCCGGGTTCGTCTCCCCGCTCGATGAGGAGCACGTTCGCCTTCCCTTGGGCGAGGCGCAGCGCCGCGGAGGCTCCGGCAAGGCCGGCACCGACCACGATGACGTCAAAATTGTCTCCCATCGACGGAGGTCACTTCTTCTTTGGTACGGCGGCCGACGGGCGGGTGACGCCCCCCAGGATCTCTTGATAGGACTCCACCTGCCTTTGGAACTTGGTCGGTTTGGGGAAGCCCTTCCACAGTTCGTTCCCGAGCGAGTTTCCCGAGCCCTCCTCAGCGCTCAACCGGATCGTTCCGTAACCCAGGATGCGCTGACCCACGGACTGGGTGACCTCGATCCCCCGGATCTGACGGAGCTGGATCTCATCGAAATCCTTGGCGAGGATCCCCTTTTGACGGATGAACCGCGTGTTGGTCAATGCATAGACCGTACGGGCCCGCTCGAACCACCGGACGGCAAGGAAGAGTATGGCGAAGAGTAGGAGCGCCAGTCCCAAGATGGTCTGCCAAGAGTAGATGCTCGTTGCGTTCACGAGCCCTTGCAAGAAGGTAGGTGGAGTCGGAAGGAATCCAGCGGTCTTGGAATTCATGGCCCTTAGCAGCGAATCCCAGACGAAGAGATTGTAGACCCACACCAAAAAGAGGGTGAGGATCGGGAGAGGGTAGTAGAGCCACCCGGAAGGGCGGGCTTCCCAAACGAACTCCTCGTTGGGTCCAAGGAAGGTGGCCGTCATCAGATTCGGCAGTTTCTTCGGCACCGGCACCTGGGGGGACGCTGGAGCGGACATCAGGACTCGTCCTTAGGGACACACCTAACGGATATATACTGAAGGGAGCGCCCCCAGGAGCCCCAAGTTACGGGCTCGGACCTTCTCCGGGGTCGGTGTTGGCACTCGCTTCCGAATTCCCGACGCTATCGTCGGGGGTTCCTGTCGGACCTGGGGCTTCCTGCCCTGAAGTCCCGGCAGTACCGGAAACAGTGCCCGGAGCCTGATTCCGGCGTTGCATACGTCGAAGCCGGCGACGTTCTTTCTTGCTGAGCGGTGCCTCTCCCTCCGGCACATCCTCATAGGTTCCCGGTCCGGTGGTTGGCGAAGGTGTCACGGAGGGAGACGGTACTTCATGACCGGGCTCTTCCGGAAGGACTGGCGCTCCCGAACTTGAGGGCTCTTCCGGGCTGGGAGCAGGAGTCTCTGGAACGGTTGTCGGTTCGGTCTCCGGTAGCGGTTGCGGCTCTTCGCCAGGCGCGCCCTCCCCAGAAGAAGGGATTTCGGTGGCGATCTCAGGTGCACTCTCGACCTCGGGGGTTGTTGCAACCTCCCCAGTTCCTACCTCTCCCTCAGCCGTCGGTCCGATGTTCGGAGGGGCGGGCTCGGTACCCAGGGAAGCGGCGGCACCAATCCCTGTGGCCGCCGCCGCAGGCGGGGCCATCGCTTCCTCTTCTTCGGGCTTCTTGCGTCGGCGGAACAGGACAAGAAGCAAAAGCGCAAGGATGATGATGGCGAGCAGGATGAGGAACAGGTCGAAAGAGTTGGTGAGGATGCTACCAGGACCCGGGGAGGGTTGGTTTGCTGAGATGGAGACGGTGTGAGTGACCCTGTAACTCTTTCCCATCGAATCGTTGACCAAGACCGTGACCGTGTAGTTGCCGCTGCTGGCGTAGCTATGGACTTCGACGTTCGCCGAGGATCTGAGGGTCTGGTTATCCCCGAAGTTCCAGAAGTAAGTATAGGGAGGCGCCCCCCCCGATGCGTTCACGACGAAGCTCAGGGAACTCCCGGGGGAACCCTGGGAGGGACCACTGATCGTGGCCGTGAGGGGAGATGGGGGTTTTCCCCCTGTGACCGAGACCTTGGCGGAGCCGGAAGAGAGGACCCCTAGTGCGTCCTGAATGATGACAGTGAAAGTGTAATTCCCTGAGTTGTTGAGGGTGTAGCGAAGGGTGGCTCCGGTCTGCTTGGCGATGAGGGTCGATCCTATTTTGAAGGTGTAAAGAAAGGGTGGAACACCGTTCGAGGGTGTGGCCGTCAATGTTGTACTGAGTGGAGCCCCACCGTTCGGCGGGGAAGCGGATAGCGAGACGGTGACATCGGGCACTACGGTCACGGTCACATTCTGGCTGGCGGCAAAGACGCCGGAAGCGTTCGTCCCGGAAACGGATGTCGTCACGGATCCAGCCTTTGTGTAAGCATGCGTAACATTCAAGGCGTGAGTGGGGCCCAAGCTCGTCCCGTCCCCAAAGTCGTAGACAAGGGTCATCGTACCGGCGGAGGAGGAAACCCCGGCGGTGAAGGTGGTGTTTACCCCGACCTCGGTGGGGGCAGGGGCCACGCCCAAAGTCAACACGATCCCTCCGAGGACCGTGAGCGAGTACTTCGCCGAGTCTACCCGATAACCCGAAGTAACGTTGAATGCGCTTGCGTTCACGATGTAGGTCGCGGGCTTCGAATAGACATGCGTGACCGCATTCACACCGGGATTGGTGAGGCCGGAAGTGTTGCCATCCCCGAACGTGAAAAAGTACCGCCATCCACTCCCCGCTAACGAAAGGTTCGCGTAGATATCGACCGAAGACCCGACCAAGGGAGTGGTCGGACTCCAGGCCACCTTCAGCGTCGGAGCCGGGACCACGTTCACGACCGTGGTTGCGTTCGCCGGACTCCCGCTACTTTGAAGGACGGAGACGTTCGCCGTGAATCGGGCGGATCTGGTGTACGAATGCGTGACTGAATTCGATGACGAGGTGACCGGAAGGGAGCCGTCTCCAAAGTCCCAAACGTAAGTGTACGGAGGTATCCCTCCCCGTGCCGTCGCACTGAGGGTCACGGTCATGTTCACGAACGGGAATGCAGGAGAAGAAGTGAGGGAGGCCGTGAGCGGGGTGGGAGACAGCGTGATGTTCACCCAACTGCCGCTGCCGGCCCCAGTGAAATGCACGGTTGTGTTGTTGGTGCCGAACACACCGAGGTAATCGGCCTCCACAGTGATGTTGTCCAAGTTCCTGGGGTTCGAGAGCGCACTGACCTGGTACTTCCCCTGGGTGTCGGTCGTGGCCGTCTGAGAGGTGTTTGCCGTCGTGTCGTTAACGTAGACCAAGGCCCCCACGGCGGCCGTACCGTTTGGGAATCGCACGAAGCCGTAGACATAGTAGGGGTTCGGGGGGGTCAAGATCGCTCCCGCTCGAGGGGACGCCGGCGAGGCGACCACGAAACCCGATACGGTCAGAAGGGATATGGCACCGAGGCACAGGAGGATGTACCCGAACGAAGCGGGGATTTTCTTTCCAGAGCTCACCGAAGCATCACCCACGCTATGGCTCAGATAAGGTCCCACTTCCCGGTGTCCAGATATAGACCCCCATGCCCTGAGATATGGCGAAGTCGTACACCGATGGGGAAAATCCCACGATATAGACCTCCCACGATTGCGCGGTAGCGTTCCAGAGTGCTATGGCGGTGCAGCCGGTGAGCTTGCCTGCCAACGTGGATGCCGTGGTGGCGGAGGTGATAGACCAACCGATGCCGGACCATCCACTCCCAAAAGACACTCCAGCGAGAGTCGCAGATGCATTGCCCCAGATCGTCACTGTGACGGTTGTGCTTACGTCCACCCATAACCCGTCTCCCGGTGCGAATGCGACCGACCCGTTCACGTCGTTTATTCCCGATGTCGAGTAGTTTGTCAGTGCGGTACCAACCATCCTTTGCATCGATACAAGGGTAGGGCCAATAAGATGAGATATCTCATAGAGCGAGTACGCGTTGGCAACCAGAGGATCGGATACGAAGTTCCAGCCCGGAAGCAATGGAAGGGGGAATGAGGTGCTGCCCCATACGTGGAGAGTGAAGGTTGCCGTACTGGTGTACGCCAGGGAATCTATCACCGTTAGCGTAATGGTGTACGTCCCGGGCTTATAGTATATCTGGTAGGGCGGTGTCGATAGGGTGGATGCGTTGCCGTCCCCGAAGCTCCAACTGAGGGCATACGAGCCGTATCCGTACTTGCTCGTGTTCTGGAACGTCTCATTCGCCGGCACGACCGGATTCATGAGCGCTGTCGTGAACGATGCTTGCACGTGGAGGTACACTCTGACGGTAGTGGAAGCGGTGGCTGACTTGATGTTCTTCGAACTGTTCACATAGACCGACAGCTTCCCATTCACAGCGGCACTGTACACGTGGCAAGCCATGGCCGGGCTGCTCGAAGTGACAGCGGAGGACTTGGATCCATCTGCCCAGGTCCAGTTGAGGTAGAAGGGGGCAGTAAGGCCGGTCGTGGAGTAGCTTACATTGAAACAGAGGGCATAGTTCGTTTCGGCATCGATCGATGAACGATTGCCAGTCAATGAATTTATTGCGATGGTTCCAGGCGTGGCACCAACATTTACCGTGAAGGGAACCGTGCACCCGAACGTGTGACTGACATTACCCGTGATGGCCCAGGCGGACAGATTGTAGGGGCTCCACGAGTTGCCGAGATTTTTGTCCGTCGCATACACGCAGTATTTGAGGGCCCCCGTGGTTGTCAGGCTCGAGCCCGGGATGCTGCCCGTCCAAGTGCTATAGATACCGGAACTGCTCGATAGGGACAGCGTGGCATTCTGCCAACTCCCTCCTGGAGCCAGATATGAGACGTTG